>NZ_JBKGHJ010000096.1:0-20176 GCF_046520365.1 Corallococcus sp. 4LFB | reverse complement strand
CGCCGCGCACCGGCTCGCTGCCCACCCACACCGGCGTCCCACCCTCGGGCACCCGCAGCCGCACCCCCGCCGCGCTCACCCGCCTCGAAGCGCACCGGCGTGCGGCTGAGGAACGGGTCTCCCAGGGGCAGGGCCAGCACGCCGCCCGCACGGCTGAAGTCCGGGGCGTTGCGCGACAGCGCCACCGCGCGCTCGCCGGAGAGCAGCCCCTCCAGCAGCAGCCGCTCCCCGATGCGCTGGGGCTGGGCGTGGCCAATGAGCGTCAGCGCCGGCATCACCTGGGCGGCCTGGGAGGGCGTGCCCTGCGTGCGGACGGCGGTCGTGGAGAAATCCCTGGGGTTCTTGGGCGGCATGGACCTTCGAGGCAGCCTACAACGGGCAGGCCGCACCTGGGCCTGGCAGGCGGGTCCCCTCCTTACTTCCCCTGGCCCTGGCCGGGAGCCATCCCCACGGCTGCCCGCCTGGAGAGCGGCGGCAGCGGGGCCGGAAGCCACGCCCGCGCCCCACCTCGTGAATAGTGTTGAGAGGCGTGCCGTGTGGATCTTCGAGAGAGCCCGACCTCCATGTCTCCATCGACCTCGAACATCACTTCCTTCGACGCCGTCCTCTTCGACCTGGACGGCGTGGTCATCGACACGACCGAGCTGCACTACCGCGTCTGGGAGGAGTTCGCCCGCGAGCGGGGCTACGTGCCCACGCGGGAGGAGCTGCTGGCCACCAACGGCCGGCGGGCCGGGGAGACGCTGCGCGCGTGGTTCGGGGAGGAGCTGGACGACGAACAGGTGGCCGCGCTCACGGAGGACCGCGAGCTGGCCTTCCACCGGCTGCTCGACCACGAGCCGGTGTCCGCCGTTCCCGGCGTGGGCGCCTACCTCCAGTCGCTGAAGCAGGCGGGCATGCGCTGGGCCCTGGGCACCAGCGCGCTGGCGCAGAACGCGGAGCGGGCCCTGCAGCGCGTGGGGCTGGAGCACCTGTTCCCCGTGCGCGTGACGTCCACGGACGTGCTCCAGGGCAAGCCGGATCCGGAGGTGTACCTCAAGGCCGCCGCCGCGCTGGGCGTCCCGCCGCACGCGTGCGTGGTGTTCGAGGACGCGGTGGTGGGCCTCAGGGCCGCGCGGGCGGCGGGCGCGGCGTGTGTCGCCGTCGCCACGTCGTTCCCGCGCGAGGTCCTGGTGCGCGAGCAGCCGGACTGGCTGGTGAAGGACTTCCGGGACCTGCCGCAGGCGCTGCGTCCCGGAAGCCACGGCCTCACGGCGCCGACGGCACCTCACCCGTGAGCACGCAGATGAGCGCGTCCGGGTCGCACTTCACGGGGAACAGCGGGTTGATGCCGGAGCCGCGCAGCCGCCCCGCGTCGTAGTCCGCGTACGGGTCGCACAGCGCGTCGTCCGGCAGCTTCGTCTTGCTGTTCTGGCACTTCACCACCGGCCAGATGCCCTTCACGGCGTACTCGGCGGTGCAGCCGTTCTCCGTGTAGACGAGGTCCGCGGTGAACTGCGTGCCCGGAATCTCCGGCGTGTTGTAGATGCGCAGGTTGCTCCAGCTGTAGCCGTAGTCCTGCGCGGCCAGCGCGCCGCCGTCGGGCGCCACGGACGCGGGCACGTCCAGCCGCGTGGGCGTCAACTCCGGCACGGAGCAGAAGTGGTCCGCCCCCGGCGTCACGGTGGCGAACGGGCCCACCGCCGTGGCGGTGGCCTTCGAGTCCGCTGACAGCCGGGACGCGAAGTCCTCCAGCAGCTTGCCCAGCCGCGCGCTGCGCACGCCCACGGTGTCGGGCGCGGCCGGGTCGGGGCTGAAGAACTTCTGCAGGCCCAGCGGCTCCGGCTTGAGCCGCGCGCAGACGTTGTCCGGGTTCTGCCCGGACTTGAGCTGGTACGTCGCGGCGAACGAGCCGGTGGAGCCGTCCGACACGGCGCGCGCCACCACGCACTCGGGCTCCGGTTCGCTGCCGCACGCGCCCACGGCGACGGCCGCGGACGCGATTCCTGCACTCACTGCCATCCAACGAAGCTTCATCGCGGGAGTCCTCATGGTGCGGGGCCTAGAAGGTGAGCTTCGCGCCCAGACGGATGGAGCGCGGGGCCTGGTAGGCGGTGGGCCGCTTGAAGTTGGGGTTGATGTCCTGCACGCCAATGGGCAGCCCCGTGGCGGTGGAGATGACCTTGCAGTTGGGGTTGTTCGCGCTGAGGCAGGCGGTGAGGTCGTCCGGCTTGCCGCCCTGCTCGATGGCGTACACGCGCGTGGTGGTGAAGGTCTGGTCCACGTCCGTGTACTGCTGGAAGTTGAAGAGGTTGAACACGTCCAGGGACACCGTGAGGACGTAGTCCTTCACCAGCCGCTGGTTGAGGCCCACGTGGCCGTCCACGCCGTGCACCCAGGGCAGCCGGCCCGCGCTGCCGCGCGGCAGGATGAACGTCTCCGAACCGCTGCGGCGCGGGTGCGCGCCCAGGTAGTTGAGCGGCGTGCCGGAGCGCGCCCGGTAGTTGCCGCCCACGTTGATGCTGGTGCGCGCCCCCAGCACCAGCTCCTTCGCGGCGAACACCTTGAACGCGTGCGTGCGGTCCCCGGGCAGCTGGCCCTCGCGGTTGATGGTGAGCGACACCAGGTCGAAGTCGCGCGTGAGGTTGGGGGACAGCTGGCCGGTGTCCGCGCGGAACAGGCCGGAGTAGTTCCCGCGCAGCGTGGACCAGGTGTAGCTGGCCTGGGCCAGCCAGCCACTGGTGAAGGCGCGCTGGAAGTAGACGTTGACCGCGTCGTACTCGCGCTTCGCCAGCGGGAAGTCCGTGGAGTAGCCCTTGCCCGGGTTGCCCAGGAAGAAGGTGCTGCCGTCGTCGCGGCTCATGTCCTCGATGACGTCGTTGAGGTAGCGCCGGGTGTACGTGGCGCCCACGCGGCTCGCGGTGAACAGCTCGTACTCACCGCCCACCACGAACTCGTCCGCGGACTGCGCGCGAATCTTGGGGTCCACCGGCACGCGGTCGCCACCCTGCGCGTCCCACAACTGGTTGGGGCTCTCGCGGTTGCCAATGGGCTGGCGGTTCGCGTCCACGGTGCAGTCCACCAGCAGCGACCCCTCGCGCGACGGGTTGCACGGGGGCGCGTCGTAGGTGGCGGACAAGAGCTGCTGCTGCGGGAAGGACAGGTCCGCCATGTCCAGGGGGACGCTCTCGAAGAAGCGCGCGTAGTTGGCGAAGACCTTGGCGCGGCCCTGCTGCGTCGGGTCGTAGATGACGCCCAGGCGCGGGGACCACTGGTTGGGCAGGTGCAGGCCCACCTCGCCGTCCAGGCCGTAGATGGTCTGCACGTCGTAGCGCAGGCCCACGTTGACGGTGACCTTGTCCAGCACGGACCAGCTGTCCTGGATGAAGCCGCCCACGGTGGTGGACGTGGAGGTGCCCTCCTTGTTGGGCAGGAACACCGGCTGATCCGGCCCCTCCAGGTAGCCGTACTGGTTGAGGCTGAAGAAGCAGTCGCCGCCGGTGCACTCCTGCCAGGGCGTGAGGCCCGTGCGCGCGCGCTTGTTGTAGAAGCTCATCCGCTCGATGTCCGCGCCGGCCTTGAGGATGTGGTGGCCCAGGGCCTCCAGCAGGTAGGTGCCCATCACCTTGCCCTGCACGCGGTCCAGCCGCTGGATGCTGATGGTGCCGGGGCCGCCGGTGGAATAGGCCGTCACGGGACAGCGGAGCCTCTGCTCCTCGGGCGTGCTGCCACAGTCGTCCGCGTTCGGGAGCGTCTCGAACTCGTTGATGGTGTGCGGGCCCGGGTTGCGGGTGCGGCGCCAGGCGATGTTGGACTTCGCGGACAGGCCCTCGCCGGAGCCCAGGCCGGAGCCGTCCGACGGGAGGATGGAGTCCGCCTGGTGGTGCCAGCCGAGCGTCGCGTCCACCAGCAGCTTCTTGTCGAAGAAGGACGACGCCTGCTTCGCCACGATGTCCATGGCGCTGTTGCTGCGGCGGGTGGCGATGGCCTCATACGCGCCCTGCACGTAGCTGGTGCACGACAGGCTGGAGCACACCTCCGGCTCGCCGTCGTCGCTGAAGGAGTACTTGCCGCTGCCGCCGGACGAGCGCGGCGTGCCGAAGACGGACAGGGACAGGCTGTGGTCCGGGTTGAAGTTGTAGGTGAGCTTGCCCAGGTACTGCACGCTGCGCTCGTCCGCGAAGCGGGACACGCGGCTGCCTTCGATGGGGGACACCTGGGAGAAGCCGGTGGTGGGGTCCTTGCGGCGGGCGCCCACGGCGGAGCAGCCGTTGGCGGGGTCCACCTCCGAGCACAGCTCATAGCTGCTGAGCTGGCGGTCCACCTGGATGCGATTGAAGGACGGCGCGACGCCCACGTAGAACCAGAGCTTGTCCTTGAGCAGCGGGCCGCCCAGGTCGAAGCCGAAGTCGCCCAGGTTGTGGGCGCTGCCCTGCGCGGAGATGACGCTGCCCTCGCGCAGGATCTCCTTGCCGGACGTCTGGAACGCGCCGGGCGCGTAGTTCGCGAACACGGAGCCGTGGAACTCATTGGAGCCGGACTTGGTGACGACGTTGAGCACGCCGCCGGTGGAGCGGCCGTACTCCGGCATGTAGCCGCCGGTGATGATGTTGACCTCCTTGACGAACTCCACGGACAGGGGCGTGCCCAGGGTGCCCACGCCGGGGTCGTTCACGGACAGGCCGTCCACGACGTACTGGCTCTCCGGGGAGGAGCTGCCGCTGATGCTCACGCCGTAGCGGTCCTCGGTGGCGCCGGGGGCCAGCTCGGCCAGGCCCTCGAAGGAGCGGGACGCGGAGCCCTTGGTGCCGGGGCGGATGACGGCGATGTTGCGGATGAACTCCTGGTCCACGGTGACGCCCGCGGCGCTGGAGCCCACGTCCACGCTGGGCGGCGAGCCGACGACCTCGAAGTCCGCGCTCATGGTGTCCGGCGCCAGCTCCGCGTTGAAGCGGATGGTGCGGTCGATGCGCAGCAGGATGCCGTCGCGGACGTAGGGCTGGAAGCCCTGGGCCTCGAAGCGCAGCGTGTACATGCCCGGCGGAAGCTGCGGGATGCGGTACAGGCCGCTCTTGTCGGAGAGGACGGTGCGCTCGCCCTGCAGCTGGGGCGACGTGGCGGTGACGACCACGTTCTCCAGCCGCTGCTTGTCGAGCGCGTTCGCCAGGGTCCCGGTGATGACCGAGTTGCCCTGGGCCCACGCCCCGGCTCCCCACAACACGACCATGAGCCACAGCCCACGGATGAAACGGATTCGTCTGAGCACGTCTGCGCCCCTCCCGGCGAAGGGGGCGAACTCTGTCGCAAAACGTGAGAAATCCACCAGCCCAAATCACAAAGACTTTGCCGCTAGAGCGGAAAATAGCTGGCTCGTTGCGTCAGAGGATGTTCCCGGGCTCCGAAGTGAAGAGCGCGTGGAAGAGCGTGGTCTCCGGCGGCTTCATGAAGTTGACGTAGAGGGGGACGGGCGTCTGCGCGACTTCGAGCGGCAGGGCGGTGGCGCCGTACTCGGCCTCGATGTGCCGGGCGATTGTATCCGCGATGTCTCGGAGCTCCAGCGGGATGGGGCCGAGAAGGGCCTTGGCCTCCATGAGGTGCTTCCCCAGGAAGACCCGGCGAACACAATGCACGGTGTAGAGGGGGGCCAGGATGCTGAGGTAGCCGGCGACGGTCCAGCGCGTCTGCGGACGCATCATGTCCCGCTCCTGGTGCGGGTAGATGAGCACGCTGAAGCTGGGGTTCGCCAGGCCCGGCGCGTAGTCCCACGCATCGCAGCCGGGAAGCACTTTTCGAAGCGTCTTCACAAAGGACCCCCAGCGGGGCCTCTCCGCGTTTTTCTCAGCCCAGAGTGCCTCGTAACGAAGGTCTTCGGGACTGGGGTCCTGACGGAAGAGATAGGCCTCGTCGGCCCCCCAGTAGAGACGTGCAACTGCGAGCAGGTCTTCGGCGGAAGGCGTCATGGCTTCCCAGGCTTGGATTTGAAGGGGAGCGTCGCCGGATGGCACTGTTGCCTGACCCGTGAGCCGACTACGGCCGCGTGGAGCGCAGTCGTGAGGGTGCTCCTGAACTCCTCACACGCAAGACCGAGAGCGGTCACTGGAGTGGTCGAACTGAACACAGTCTGGGCCGCCAGATTGGCGCAGTTCGCCGAGATGCGTTGGGCCAGTTCCACCGGAATCGGTTCCGAGCCTGTGACCTGGATGGGCATGCCGATTCCCAGGGGGCACATGAAGACCTCTCCCGTGTCTCGTCGCAGCGGAACATGGACACAGGCCTCTCTCCAGCCTCCTGGACCTGGCGCTGTTTGTTCAATGACCGTGACGAACCGGAAGTGACGCGGCTGGAGGCTGCCCTCCACCACGGTCCCGGCACCCGTCGCGCAGCCCGTGAGCAACCACGTCAGCCCCAGGCCCACCGCCCGCTTCGTCGCGTCCATGGCCTTCCCCCCGGAAGGCCCCCGACGTCACTTCAAAGTCCTCTCAACGCTCCATCGTCTCAGGGGATGGGCTGTCCGCTGATATACTGAGCGTGAAGGCAACGTCCCGCTCCAGTTCTCCGCGTCACCCTCCCTGATGACCTCACGTCTCGCGCTCTTCGCGGCCCTGCTCCTCGGGTCCGTCCTCTTCGGTCTGTCGGTGCTGGCGACGGCGCGCAGCCACGGCACCGCACTCCCGGTGGCCCTGGGCCTGGGCCTGGGCCTGCTGGGCCTCGTCATCGTCACCCTGCGGAAGGCGCGAGGCTGGCGGAGTGAGGGCGTCTTCACGCTCTCCGGAAAGGCCTGGCGCTGGCTGTCGTTGGCGGCGGCGCTGCTCTCGGGGCTCGGCGGGACAGCCGTCGTCCTCAAGGCGCTCTATCTGCCACTGCCGTTCGGCGAGTGCCTGGGCTCGAGCTGCGAGGTGTCGTACGCGATCACGCCGCTCGCGTTCGTGTCCTGCTTCTTCAGCGGATGGCTCGTGTCCGCGGCGCTGCTGGGCGCCTACGGACTGCTGCGAGCCCTCTCTCCGAAGGCCATGTGGGGCATCGCCGCGTCCGTGACCGTCCTCACGTACCTGTTCGTGGTGGCGCTGTTCGCCTGACGCCTCAGAACCCCCGCAGCGCTCCACCGTCGCAGGCGATGGACTGGCCGCTGATGTACGCGGCCGGCTCCGACGCCAGGAACGTCACCAGCGCCGCGAACTCCTCCGGCCGTCCCAGCCTCCTCGCGGGGATGTTCGGCGCCACCTTCTCGTCGGACAGGCCCAGGTCCTTCATCCGGTCCGTCGCGTGGTAGCCCGGCAGCGCCGCGTTCACCGTGATGCCGTAGGGCGCCACTTCATTGCTCAGGCTCTTCACCAGCCCCAGCAACCCCGCGCGCAGGCCGTTGGACACCGTGAGGTTGTTCATCGCCTCGCGCGCCGCCGTGGACGTCACCAGCACGATGCGGCCCCAGCCCTGCGCCTTCATGCCCGGCAGCGCTTCTTGAATCGCATCCACCGTGGCCAGCCACAGGCTCTGGAACCCTGTCTGCCATTGCTCCACCGTGATGGCCTCGAAGCCTCCGGACGGCGGGCCGCCCGCGTTCACCACCAGCACGTCCAGGCCGCCCAGCTTCTGCGTCACCTCGCGCACCAGCCCTCGCGCGGCCCCGGCTTGAGTCAAATCACACGGCACCGCCAGCGCCGCGCCCAGCTCCGTCGCCGCCTTCTGGAGCTTCTCCCCGCCTCGCGAGGACACCGCCACCGTCGCGCGCTCCTTCACCAGCGTGTCCGCGATGGCGCGCCCCAGCCCCGACGACGCGCCCGTCACCAGCGCCCGCCTACCCTTCAAGCCGAAATCCATCCGCGTGCTCCTCCATGAAAGGGGTCAACCGGCCGCGAATCAGCTTCGCCGCCCGGTCCAGGTCCACGTCCTCCGGACGCTTCAGGTCCTTCGCCAGCTCCGACACGATGCCGCCCGCGATGGCGCCCACGCCGTACGCCAGCCGGTAGGGCACGCGGCTGAAGCTCACCAGCGTGTAGCGGCTGACGAACTCGCCCGGGAAGGCGTTGAGCAGCATCTTCTCCACGCCCTTCTCCAAGAGGAAGCGCGGATCCGCCGTGCTGTCGCGCATCTCGATGAAGTTCTCCACCGCCATGTCCGCGATGGCGTCCGCGTTCGTCTTGCGCAGCCGCTCGAACTCGCGGAACGCCTGGCCCAGGTCCGGCTGCTTCTCCAGCAGCGCGTCCAGCACCACGCAGTCCTCGAAGCCGCAGTTCATGCCCTGCCCGTAGAACGGCACGATGGCGTGCGCCGCGTCGCCCAGGAGCAGCGTGCGCTCCCCCGCGTGCCACGGCGCGCACTTCACCGTCACCATGTGCCCGGTGGGCCGGGAGAAGAACTCCTCCACCAGCCCCGGAATCAGCGCCTTCGCGTCCGGGAACTGCTCCTGGAAGAACGCCTCCAGCGCCGCGGGCGTCTGGAGCGACGCGAAGCTCACCGGCCCCTCCCACGGCAGGAACAGCGTGCAGGTGAAGCTGCCGTCCTCATTGGGCAGCGCGATGAGCATGTACGTGCCGCGCGGCCAGATGTGCAGCGCGTGCTTCTCCATCTGGAAGCGCCCGCCCTCGCCCGGCGGAATCGTCAGCTCCTTGTAGCCGTGTCCCAGCGTCTGTGAATCCGCCTGGGAGCCTGTCTGCGATTGCAGCGCCTGCCGTATCGCCGACCCCGAGCCATCCGTGCCGAACACCACCGCGTCGCGCACCTCGCGCGTCTCACCCGTGGCCTCGTCCAGCACCGTGAGCGCCCCCGCCGCCGGATCCGCCTGCATCACGCGTTGCTGGAAGCGGATGGACACGCGGCCCGTCGCTTCCGCCTGCGTCATCAGGAACTTGTTCAACCAGCCGCGTGACAAGGAGTTGATGTGCTGCGAGTCGTCCTTGCCATACGGCTGGAAGGCCAGCTCGCCCTTCACCGGGTGGATGACCCGCCCGCGCATGGGGATGGCGTGCTTCAGCGCCTCCTCCTCCAGGCCCACCTGCCGCAGGGCGTGCAGGCCGCGCGTGGAGATGGCCAGGTTGATGGAGCGGCCCGCGTCCAGCGTCTCGCGGCGCATGTCCGGCCGGCGCTCCAGCACCTCCACCGTGTGGCCCCTGCGGGCCAGGTACAGCGCCAGGAGTGAGCCCACGAGGCCCGCTCCCACCACCGTCAGCTTCGACTCATTCGAGGGCATGGGCTTCCAGCGCCTTCACGAAGCGGAAGACGTCCAGGTGCGTGTTGTAGAGGGGCGCGGGCGCGGCGCGGATGATGTCCGGCTCGCGGAAGTCGCAGATGATGCCGGCCGCGGCCAGCCGCTGGAGCAGCCGCTTCGGCTCGCCCTTGAAGCGCAGGGACAGCTGCGCCCCGCGCTGCTTCAGGTCCCGCGGCGTGGTGATGGTGACGTACCCCGCGGGCAGCCGCTCCAGGAGGAACTCCATGTAGCCCGTCAGCTGGTCGCTCTTGGCGCGCAGGGCCGCCATCGTCGCCTTGTCGAACAGCTCCAGCGACGAGCGCAGCGCCGCCAGCTGGAAGATGGGCGGGTTGGACAGCTGCCACCCCTCCGCGCCCGGCAGCGGGTCGAACGTGGGGCCCATCTCGAAGCGCGTGGTCTTGTTGTGTCCCCACCAGCCCTCGAAGCGCGGCAGGTCCGGCGAGTGCGCGTGCCGCTCGTGCACGAACACGCCGCCCAGGCTGCCCGGTCCGCCGTTGAGGTACTTGTACGAACACCACACCGCGAAGTCCGGCCCGTCGTCGTGCAGCGACAGCTTCAGGTTGCCCGCCCCGTGCGCCAGGTCGAAGCCCACCTTGCAGCCCTGCGCGTGCGCCACGCGCGTAATCTCCCGCAGGTCGAACGCCTGCCCGGTGAGGTAGTTCACGCTGCCCAGCATCACCAGCGCGATCTCCTTCCCGTGCCGCTCGATGGCTTCGAGGATGTCCTCGGGGCGCAGCGTGTCCTCGCCCTCGCGGGGCGTGAGCCGGACGATGGCCTCCCTCGGGTCGTAGCCGTGGAAGCGCGCCTGCGACGCCACCGCGTACTGGTCCGACGGGAAGGCGCCGCCCTCGATGAGGATCTTGAAGCGCTCGCGCGTGGGCCGGTAGAACGACACCATCATCAGGTGCAGGTTCACCGACAGGGTGTTCATCACCACGACTTCCACGGGCTGCGCGCCCACCACGCGCGCCACCTGCTCGGTGAGCAGTTCGTGGTAGGGCAGCCACGGGTGGCGGCCGTGCACGTGGCCCTCCACGCCCAGCCGCTCCCAGTCCTCCATCTCCATCTGCACGTACTTGCGCGCCTTGCGCGGCTGCAGCCCCAGCGAGTTGCCCGCCAGGTAGATGGCCGGCGCGCCGGAGGCGGCCGGGGGGAAGAGGAACTCGTCGCGCAGGGGCCTCAGCGGATCCTTTGCGTCCAGGCCGTAGGCGAACACATCGGTGTTCTCGTAGACAGGGGCCGTCATGGTGCGAAGTCCTCGGGCGAGCGCCCCAGCCACTCCAGGGCGTTGCGATAGAGCAGTTGCTCGCGCACGGAAGGCGCCAGGTCCGTCAGCGACTCGATGAGCGTGCCGGGCCGCTCCTCGCCCAGCGGGAAGGGATAGTCACTGCCCAGCGCGACCTTGTCCGCGCCGAACAGCTTCACGATGGCGCGCAGCGTCTGTGCGTCGTGCACCAGCGAGTCCACCCAGAACCGTCCCAGGTAGTCGCGCGGCGCGACCTTGTTGTCCACCGCCACCAGGTCCGGGCGAACTTCGAAGCCGTGCTGGATGCGGCCCAGCGTGCCGGGGAACGCACCGCCGCCGTGCGCGAAGGCGAGCCGCAGCTTCGGCAGCCGCTCCATCACCCCGCCGAAGATGAGCGAGCAGATGGCCAGCGACACCTCCGCGGGCATCCCCACCAGCCACGGCAGCCAGTACTTCGCCATCTTCGCCTCACCCATCATGTCCCACGGGTGCACGAAGACGGCGGCGCCCAGGTCGCTCGCGGCCTGGAAGAAGGGGAAGAGGGCCGGGTCGGAGAGGTTCAGGTCGTTGACGTGACTGCCAATCTGCACGCCCGCGAACCCGAGCGTGCGCACGCAGCGCTCCAATTCCTTGACCGCGAGGTCGGTGGATTGGAGCGGCACCGTGCCCAGCCCCACGAAGCGCCTGGGCGCGGAGGCCACCGCGCCGGCCAGGTGGTCGTTGAGGAAGCGCGCCACCTCCAGGCCGTCCTGCGGCTTCGCCCAGTAGCTGAACAGCACCGGCACCGTGGACAGCACCTGCACCTGGACGCCGTGCGCGTCGCACTCCGTGACGCGCTGCTTGGGGTCCCAGCAGTTGCTTTCAATCTCGCGGAAGAACTTCCCATCGTCCCGCATCATCCGCGCGCGGCAGGGCGCGTGGTGGTCCAGCGTGATGAAGCCGCCGTAGCCGAAGCGCTCGGCGAAGCGGGGCAGCTCCGGGGGGAGGAGGTGCGTGTGGATGTCGACCTTCACTGGGGCGCACCACCCCGCGCCACCTTCGTGCCGCACTTCTTGCACGTGCAGTTGTCGGGGTTCCCGTAGAAGTGCTCGAACACGGGCGGCAGCTGCGTCACCAGGTTGGTGACGTGCAGCGACTCTTCATAGAGCTTCTCGCCGCACTTCGGGCACAGCCACAGGAACGAATCCAGCTCCTGCGGCTGGCGGCGGCGCTCCAGCACCAGCCCGATGGTGCCCGCGGGCCGCTGCGGCGAGTGCGGCACCTTGGGCGGCAGGAGGAAGATTTCGCCCTCGCGGATGGGGACGTCCTGCACCTGCCCCTCGTCGATGACGCGCAGGGTGATGTCGCCCTCCAACTGGTAGAAGAACTCCTCGCCCTCGTTGACGTGGAAGTCCGTGCGCGAGTTGGGCCCGCCCACCACCGTGACCATGAAGTCCCGGTCCGCCCAGACCTGCTGGTTGCCCACGGGCGGCTTGAGCAGGGGGCGGTGCTCGTCGATCCACTTCTTGAAGTTGATGGGGGTCAGTCGGCCCATGTCACTTAGTCTCCAATGGTGGCGATGCACTTCAGTTCAATGGCGATGGGCGTGGGCAGCGCGTTGATTTCCAGCGTGGTGCGGCACGGCGGGTCGTTCTTGAAGTACTCCGCCCACAGCCGGTTGTACGTGGGGAAGTCCCGCTTCATGTCCGTGAGGTACACCGTCACGTCCACCAGCCGCTCCCACGACGAGCCCGCGTCCTCCAGGATGTAGCGCACGTTGCGGAACACGGAGTGGCACTGCGTCTCGATGTCGTAGGAGACGATGTTGCCCGCCGCGTCCAGCTCCACGCCCGGGATGGCCTTGCTGCCGCGCTCGCGCGGGCCCACGCCGGAGAGGAACAACAGGTTTCCCACGCGGCGCGCGTGGGGGTAGAGCCCCACCGGCTCCGGGGCCTTCTTCGAATCGATCCGCTCGCCAGCGCTCACGTGTCGCTCTCCAGGCTCAAAGCTTGATGCAGACGTTCTTGGGTTCGGTGAAGAAGCGCAGCGCGTCCCAGCCGCCCTCGCGGCCCACGCCGGACTCCTTCACCCCGCCGAACGGCGTGCGCAGGTCGCGCAGCATCCAGGTGTTCACCCAGACGATGCCGCTGTGCAGCCGGGCCGCGAAGCGGTGCGCGCGCGCCAGGTCCTTCGTCCACACGCTGCCCGCCAGCCCGTAGCGCGTGGAGTTGGCCCACGACAGCACCTCCTCCTCGTCGTCGAAGGGCATCAGCGTGGCCACCGGGCCGAAGATCTCCTCCTGGTTCGTGCGGCACGTGGGCGCCAGGCCCTCCACCAGCGTGGGCTCGATGAACCAGCCGTTCGCGCAGCGGCCGGGGACGCTCGCGCGCTGGCCGCCGGTGAGGATGTGGCCGCCCTCCTGCTTCGCCAGCGCGATGTAGCCCATCACCTTCTCGAAGTGCTCGCGCGACACCAGGGCGCCCTGGTCCGTGCCCTCCACCAGCGGGTCGCCCACCTTGAGGGCCCGCGTGCGCGCGACCAGCGCCTCCTTGAAGCGCGGATACAGCGAGCGCTGCACGAAGATGCGCGGGCCGCACAGGCAGATCTGCCCCTGGTTGGCGAAGGACGAGCGCAGCGTGGTGGCCAGCGCCTCGTCGAAGTCGCAGTCCGCGAAGATGACGTTGGGATTCTTCCCGCCCATCTCCAGCGACAGCTTCTTGAACGCGGGCGCGGCCACGCGGGCAATCTCCGCGCCCGTGCGCGTGCTGCCGGTGAAGGAGATGGCGCTCACGTCCGGGTGGCGCGTGAGCGGCCCGCCCACGTGAGGCCCCAGCCCGTGCACCAGGTTGAGCACGCCCGGGGGCAGCCCCGCGTCGCGGCACACCTGCGACAGGAGGTAGGCCGTCATCGGCGTCACCTCCGACGGCTTGGCCACCACGCAGTTGCCCGCCGCCAGCGCGGGGGCAATCTTCCACGTGAGCAGGTACAGCGGCAGGTTCCACGGCGAGATGCAGCCCACCACGCCCAGCGGCGAGCGCAGCGTGTAGTTGAGCGCCACGCCGTCCATGGGGTGCGCTTCGCTGGAGAACTGCGTCGCCGCGTCCGCGAAGAACTCGAAGTTGAGCACGCTGCGCGGGATGTCCACCGTGCGGGCCACCGCCAGCGGCTTGCCCGTGTCGATGGACTCCGCCCGCGCGAAGGCGTCCAGGCGTTCGTGGATGAGGCCCGCGATGCGGCGCAGGAACCGCGAGCGCTCCATCGCCGGCAGGGCGGCCCACGCGGGGAAGGCCCGGCCTGCGGCCTCCACGGCGGACTGGACGTCCTCCTCGCGCGAGTCCGGCACGTGCGCGTAGGGCTGGCCCGTCGCGGGCTCCGGCTTGTCCAGCCACTGGCCGCCCGCCGCGGGCACCAATTCGCCACCGATGTAGTTGAGGACCTTTTCCAAGGCAGCGCCCTCCTGAGGGGAGACGCGGCAATGTATGTCGCGGCCGTCCGCCGCCTCCAGGATTCCGAACGGCGGACGTCGGATGGCGCTCGCTTGCGCGGCCGTCCGGCGCCCGGCGTCTCCGGGACCCGCTCCACCGGTGAATCCTTGGTGGAATTGCGGGCCGAGCATGGAAAAGATTCGCGCATGAGCTCGACAGTGGATGTGGCGACCCTGGCCGGAATCCTGGACGCGGCGCGGCGCGAGCGGCGCGAGGTGCCGCCCCTCACGCACGCGCACCCGCGGCTGACGGTGCCGGACGGCTACGCGGTGCAGGCGGAGGGCATCCGGCTGCGCGAGGCCCAGGGCGAGCGGGTGGTGGGCCTGAAGATGGGCTTCACGTCGGAGGCGAAGCGCCAGCAGATGAACCTGGGCTCGCCCATCTTCGGCGTGCTCACGGACCGGATGCGCGTGCAGCCGGGCGGCGTGGTGCGCGTGGGCGCGGGCATCCACCCGCGCATCGAACCGGAGATTGCCTTCCGCACGTCGAAGGAGCTCAAGGGCACCGTGACGCGCGACGAGGTGCTGGACGCGTGCGAGGCCGTCTTCGCGGCGATGGAGGTGCTGGACTCGCGCTTCGTGGGCTTCAAGTACTTCAGCCTGCCGGACGTGGTGGCGGACAACGCGTCGTCGTCGCTGTTCGTGCCGGGCACGCTGGAGCGCTCCCCGCGCGAGCTGGACCTGACGAAGCTCCAGATGCGCATGGAGGTGAACGGCAAGGTGGAGGGCGAGGCGCGCTCGGACGCCATCTCCGGCGACCCGGTGGTGTCGCTCATCCAGCTGTGCGCGCTGCTCGCGGAGCGCGGTCAGGTGCTGCCGGCCGGGAGCCTGGTGCTGTCGGGCGCGGCCACCGCCGCGTACCTCATGAAGCCCGGAGACCACGTGCGGCTCACCGTGGACGGCCTGGGCACGGTGGAGGTCACCGCCGCCGAGTAGCCGTCAGTACAGCAGGCCCTCCTTCGGCTGGACCGGCGGAGGCAGCTCGGATTCGCCCAGCATCTGCCGCAGGTTGATCTCGATGGTGCGGCAGAGCGCGGTCATGGGCGTGTCGCTGACGCCGTCCTCGAAGGGGTTCTCCACGTCGCGGCCCACCGCGTCCAGGGCGATGAAGAGGAACGCGATGATGGCGGTGACGAGCGGCGTGAGCACGCCCAGGTCCGCGACGACGCCCAGGGGCAGCATGGTGAGGTAGGCGCGCACCATGGCGTGCGGGAGGATGTCGTACTGGCGGGGCAGGGGCGTGTTCTTGATGCGCTCGCACGCGCCCAGGTAGTTCGTCAGCGCGGTGAGCGTCTCGTCCATCGCCACGCGCAGGAAGACCTTCTCCGGGTGCTCGATGTCGCTGTAGACGCGGCGCATGCGCACGCCCATCCACAGGAGGATGGCGGCGGGCACGTTCTGCTCGTCGCGCAGGGCCTCCAGCACGGACGGCCGGAAGAACGGCGTGATGTCCGGGAAGGGGTCCTGCCGCCGCAGGTGGCACCTGAGCGCGTTCACGAAGCCCACCTGCGCGTAGACCAGCTCGCGCGCGTCCTCGGTGATGCCCTCGAACATGCCGGTGATGATGCCCCGGGGCGTCTCCTCGCCCGGGTGGATGAACGTGGCCAGGTGCGCGCGCGGGACCTCGCCGCGCAGGTCTCGCGCGTGACCGAACTGGTCGCGCACCGCGCCGTCACCCACCTTGGACCAGGCGGCCGCCAGCGCGGGCCCCTCCGGCTGCACGGCCATCCGCACCAGGCGGGACGCGGCGGAGGGAGTCTCCGGCGTCCCGTCGCTGCGCTGCGCCCGGGGCGCGGGCAGGAAGGTGAGCACCTGCCGGGCGAGCGTCCGCGACGCGTTCACCAGCCCGCCCCAGAGGGTGCGCGCTTCCCACCAGCGCTCGTAGGCGGAGTTGTTGCGGAAGCCGAGCAGCACGCCCAGCGCCGCGGCCAGCAGCGTCACCGGCAGCGCCGGCACCGACAGCCACTTGGCGTCCAGCACCTCGTAGCCCAGCGAGATGGCCAGCGCGATGGCGATGTGGACGACGACGGGGCGCCCGTGTAGCGGAGGATGATCCGCCAGGAAAGCATCCGACCGACGATCATCTCGCGGGGCTCCTCGCGCGTCGCGCGTGCTGCGTGAGGAGCCGGATGTAGTGATGCGCCCGCGGCGGGGCAATGCAGCGCGTCACCTTCGCGTCCACCGCCCGGCCGGAAGCCCGGCCCGCACGCCGGGTGAGCGTGCGGAACCGGACGGAAAGGACGCGTGCGCGTCCTCAGGCCCGCGACTTGGAGAAGACGATGCTCGCGCCCGTCCCCGGCACCGTCACGGTGAAGGTGCGCTCCACGGTGGCCAGGCCGTTGCCGCCGCGCGCCGCCAGCTCCAGGAAGAACGCGCCCGTGGCCTTCAGGTGGAAGGACTGCGCCCACGACTGGGACAGCGCCTTGAACGCGTCCTTGAAGACGGCGGCCGAGCGCTGCTCGCTGTTGCGCAGGTCCAGCAGGCCCGCGCGCAGGTCGCGCCACTTGGACACGGTGCCGGGGTTCTTCTGGATGACCTCCGCGAACGTCAGCATGCCGTTGCCCAGCAGGCCTTCGGTGTACGCGAAGTGCCCGACGAGCGGGTTGTTCTTCAGGTTCGCGGCGGCCGTCCTCGCGGCGTCGGCGGCGGACCAGTTCTGCTCCAGGTACGCCTTCCACAGCGGGGCGTAGACGGACTCGCGCACGGCGGGCCGGTCGCGGCACGGCACGCCGTACCAGGGCAGGGCCCGGGCCAGCGCGCGCGCGAAGGCGGAGGGGGCGTCCGGGTCCGCCGCGTGGGTGATGACGTCGCGCAGCGTCCGGTTGTCCAGCTTCAGCTCCACGCGCGTCTCCACCTCCTTGCCGCCGGCCGCGTCGCGGATGCGCCGGAGGACCTCTTCTTCCTCGGCGTCGTCCAGCGCGCCCCAGATGATGGCCTCGTCCACGGCCTGGCGCAGGTCGTGGTCCGACAGCTTGCGCGCGTCATGGGCCAGCAGCAGGTACAGGCCCAGGTCGAAGTCCGCCACGACGGGCGACTTGCGGAACTCCGCCATGTCCGCCTTGAAGTCCGCGGTCCAGTGCATGTACGGCGTGAGCAGCGCGCCGCTGTAGCTGCGCACGCCCAGGAACGAGATGCGCTGGGGCGCCTCCTTCTCCAGGCTGTTGCGCTGCACCACCTGGGTGAGCTCGCGCGTGTCGTTGCCGCCCAGCGCCCACTTGCCCAGTTTCAGGGAGAAGCCCCAGGCCTTCGACTCCTTGTTGACCTCCTTCAGCAGGCACTGCTCCAGCGCCAGGCCTTCGGCCTGCATGCGCTGCATCGCGCCGTCCATCCGCCCCGACACCAGCAGCGGGTGCAGCGCGCGGGCCTGGGCGTCGGTGCACACGGTGGACAGGAGCGTGGTCTGCTCGCGCAGGCGCAGGTACTCGTAGCGGAAGCCCAGCTCGAACTTGGACTCGGCCAGGGCCTGGATGCTCGCGCGCACGTCCGTGCGGAGCTTCTCCCACTGCGTGCGCAGTGCCGTGGTGTTGGCCTCCAGCTCCCCGAAGCCCAGCCGGTCCAGGATGAGGCGCAGCACCTTCGCCTCGTTGTCGGACAGGGCGTGCGCCTCCAGCTTCGTCATCAGGGACTCGAACCGGGACAGCGGCACGGACAGGAGCCCCTCGAGGACGTGCTCCACCTGGGTGACGACGGTGGCCGGGTCGGTGAGGCTCGCCTCCACGTGGAGGCTGGCCGTCACGCCCGCCTCGCGCGCCACCACCTTCTTCACCTGCACGCGCACCTGGCCCGGGGCGGGGCGGGAGAAGATGACGGCGTAGTCGTCCACCACCTTCACCTTGGCGGACACGGTGGCGCCCGCCTTGGCCTCGAAGGCGAGCAGGGTGCTGGCGGACAGCAGCTTCGTCAGCGTCTGGAGGTTGGAGGTGTAGACGTCCGTCCAGTCCAGCGTCGCGGTGACGGACAGCTCGCCGCGCGCCTGGAAGGCGATGGCGTCCCCCACGCCCAGCGTGTCCAGCGACGACGTGAGCAGGGGCAGCCGGAGCTTCTCCGCGTCCTCCTTCAGCGCGTCGCGCGCCTTCATGTCCTGCGGGTGCCGGTGGTAGTCCGCCAGCAGCACGCGCACGTCGCCGTTGGCCGCGAGCGCCACGTAGGGCAGCGGGAAGCCGACCTCCGCCTTCACGCGCGCCTCCACCCCGTACTTCAGCCACGCCTGGTCGCCGCCGTAGACGAGCGCCGGGGCCAGCTGCTCCTTCGCGTCACCGGGGGCCTCGCCCACCACGCCCGCCGCGTCCACGTCCGCGGGGGCGTCATAGCCCTCCACGAAGCCGCGCGCCGACACGTCGAACGCGAACGTCAGGGGGCCCAGCTTCTCTCCCGCGGGCAGCGTGTAGCTGGCGGTCGGTAATTCCACGCGGATGTCCGAACCCTTGAGGGGCGCATCCGGCAGCACCTTCGACACTTCCTCCAGCAGCGCCAGCTTCCACGACATGACGGCTCCCTCCCACGACGTCCACGGAAAGGCCGCATCCTACATCGTCGGTCCGACGTGGGAGGCCGGACGTGAAGCGGGCGCGAGCGACCCACCAGGAGGGCACCCGCGCCCGCGGTGCCGGCGGCGCATCGCGCGAGCCTGTCCGACTGTCGGACCGGTTTGGACGACCCGCCGGGCGGGAGGGTCAGGGCACGTCGCGGACCTGCCGGAGCGCGGGCGGACCGTCCGCCTTCACGACCAGGAGGTCGGGCATCAGGCCCCGCACGCACGAGCGGATGTGGGCCAGGGTCTCGTCCACGGGCTTGAGCACCAGCGACGTCGTCCGGGTGGGAAGCGCGCGCGGCCACTGGCCCTTCTCCGCGCGGGCCACGTCGACCTCGGCCAGGGCGATGAGCGCCTCGGAGCGCAGCGCGCGCAGGTCCAGCGCCTCCAGGTCCTCGGGCGACAGGCGCACCGACGGGGCCTCCGCCTGACGGAAGAACTCCCCGCCCTTGCGCCGCCTCCAGCGCCGCCAGCGAGCGGCGGCGGTCCCCGGCCGGTTGATCCGCCACGGCGAGCAGCCGGTCCGCGTCCTCCACCCACTGCCGCCACTGGAGCCGGCGCGACAGGGCTCCGGGCCGCGAAGGCGCGTCGAACCACGCGGGCGGGAGCGCGGCGCGGGCCTCGTCGGAGAGCAGGTCGCGGAAGGCGTGGAGCTGCGCGGCGACGGCCTCCTCGTGCAGCGTCAGGGACACCGGCGGGAAGCCCTCCTGCAGCCGGGTGAGCTGTGAGATGGCCTTGCGCTTGCGGGCCAGGGAGGCCGCGTCGAGCGCGTCCGCGCAGGCCCGCCACGCGCGGGCATAGCCGGCCGCGGACAGACGCTGGCCCAGGAGCCCACCCCCCAGGGCCAGCTCCCGGCTGAGCGCGAGCGTGTCCACGCACGTGTCCACCGCCTGATCCGCTTCACCGCGCGAGACGAGCAGCCGCGTCTCCAGCGCCGCTTCCTCCACCACGTGACGCAGGGCCTGGAGCAGCACGTCCCGCCGTGAGGCCTCCGGCCCGGACAGCGGGCGCAGGTCCTCCGGGAGGCCACCGGACTCCGCGTGGGTGGCGGCGAGCACCTGCCGCATCAGCGGACGGTCCCGCTCCAGGGCTTCGCGGCTGGGGGCGGAAAGGTCCGTCACCGGCGCGCGTCCCTCCGTCACGGCCTCACGGGTCGCGGCCTCCGCCGCGCTGGGGGCCGGGGTTTCGCGGGCCTGCTGGAGGAGCGCGGGCCGCAGCGCCTCCACGGCGTCCCCGAAGGTGCCGGGCCGCGCGGGGGTGACGTGGACCGGACGCGGGTGTTCCGCGTGCGTCAGCGTGTTCACCTCGCGCAGCAGCCGTTCCTCCAGCGCGTCGGTGCGCAGGTGCTGGTACGCCAGCGCCCCAAGGCTCACGAGGACGGACAGGGACACGCCTCCCATGAGGGCGGGGAGGGGGCGCTTCAGGGCCATGAGGAAGGGACTCCAGGAGGGGGACCCGGAATGTCGCACGAAACGCCGGAGCCCCACAGCCTCCCCCGAAGCGGAGCCCGTTGTCTGGCGGGCAGGAGGTCCGCTCCCCCGGTCATCGGGCCTGTCAGGTCCGCTACCAGGCAAGCGCCCCGTGGGGCACGTGTCAGGCCCCGGCGGGGGCCGGCTCGGAGGTCGCGGTCCGGGACGCGCCCAGCCGGCGCAGCAGGTGGTCCGCCAGGTCCCGGGCCTGGGAGCGGATCTCCGGCACGGCGGTGGTCTCCCAGAGGTCGCCCCGGCGCGGCGGGCCCAGCGTGAAGAGGTG
>NZ_JBKGHJ010000969.1:0-1465 GCF_046520365.1 Corallococcus sp. 4LFB | reverse complement strand
GAGGCGGCCTGGGAGACGGCGGCCCGGTGACGCTGCCCGCGCTCGTCGCGCGCTACCGCACGGACGCGCTCCCTCGCGCGCCGGTGGTGGCGCGTGAGGCAGTGCTCGTCAGCGCGCTCGGCTTGCGCTGAGGCTCACCCGGCCGTCCGTCCCATCCTCCCGGGCGGGGCGGCCGTGGGGCGGTGAAATGAAGCGGCGGCGCTGGTGCACACCTTCATTCCAGACACGTACGTCCTGGCCGTGCCAAGGCGGCCAGGGCACCACACGGGAAGCGAGGGTGGAATCCAATGGCAGCCATTGTCGAAAGCGAGCGCGCCGGCATCATCCCAGCGGTGCCGGGCAGTGCGTACAAGCTGAGCTGGGGGGCCATCTTCGGTGGCACCTTCGTCGCGCTGGGCGTCTGGATACTGCTTTACACGCTGGGGCTCGCGCTGGGCCTGTCGTCGGTGGATCCATCCGACGCGGGGAGCGCGAAGTCCGCGGGCATCTTCACCGGCATCTGGAGCGTCATCGTCCCGCTCGTCGCGCTCTTCGTGGGCGGCATGGTGGCCGCGCGCAGCGCGGGCATCGTGGACAAGGCGGGGGGCGCGCTGCACGGCGCGGTGCTCTGGGGGCTGACGACGCTCCTGGGCGTCTTCATGGTGAGCATGCTGCTGTCGAACGTGCTGGGCGCGGTGTTCAACGTGGGCAAGACGGCGGTGAACGCGGGCGGTTCCGCCGTGGTCGGGGCCGTGACGGGTGGCGGCAACGCGGCGCAGTCCTTCGGGCTGAACGCCAACGACGCGCTCGCCCCGGTGAACCAGCGCCTCCAGCAACAGGGCATGCCGCCCGTCACCGCGAGCCAGCTGGAGGCGGCGACCAAGGACATCGTCAACGAGGGCGTGCGCCAGGGGCGCATGGACCGCGAGCTCCTGGTGAGCAACATCGCGCAGAACACCAACCTGTCGCGCCAGGACGCGCAAGAGGTGGCCAACCGCGTGGAGCAGCAGGTGGACCAGGCCAAGGGCAAGGTCGGTGAGGTGGGCCAGCAGGTGCAGCAGGGCGCGCTGAAGGTGGCGGACCAATCCGGCCGCGTCTTCTGGGGCATCTTCGCGGGGCTCCTGCTGGGGCTCATCGCGTCGGTGTTTGGCGCCACGCTGGGCGTCAGCCGCAGGCAGCGCATCCGCGCCGAAGGGGCGGTGGTGACGCCTCCGACGACGCCCACGACGACCCCCACGTCGCGGCGCGAGGTGTACCCGTAGCCTCGGGCGCTCGCGTGCATCCCCGCTTCACGGCCCACCCGTGAGGCGGGTATGACACGCGGGCTCCCGGCCCATGGCGTCCTCGAACCGCACCCTCTTCCGCTGGCTCCTCATCCCCGGCCTGAGCCTGGGGCTGTTCCTGCTGTTCACGCTGGGGGCCGCGTGGGTGACGCGCTTCACGGACGCACCGGAGCCGCCCGGGCCCACCGCGCCGGTGCGCGAGC
>NZ_JBKGHJ010000968.1:0-1474 GCF_046520365.1 Corallococcus sp. 4LFB | reverse complement strand
GGGCACGGACCAGGGGCTGCGTGAGGCCCTGACCCGCTGGTTCGGGCCGCCTGCCTAGAGCCAGTGGTCCTGCCAGAGCGTCACGACCTTGTGGGACTGAGGGAAGAGGATGACGAAGAGGCGGAAGATGCCGCCGCCGTAGCCACTCTCGTACGTGGCGACCTGCACGTCCTCCGTCCCGTTCCCGTAGGTGGAGAGCAGCGCTGGGTGCAGCCGCTGGTAGGCGATCTCCATGCGCGGCTCCAGGTCCGCGTACGGAATGACGCCGGTGGGGGAGAGCCAGTAGTCCGCGAGGTTCTGCTGCACCTGGGCGGTGCGCGTGGCCATGGCGAGCGTGGGCTCGCCCGCGTAGTTCCACGGAAAGGCATAGACGTGCAGCTCGCCGTCACATCCGCCATCGCAGCCCCAGTAGGCCTCGCGCTCCAGCGCGTAGATGTCGGGCGGAAGCGCTTCCTCTGCCAGTTGGAGCGTGTAGCTGGCTGGCGCCGCCGCGGGGTCCCCCAGCTCCAGGCGGAACCGCTTGCCCGCGCCGGTGCCCGTGCTCACCACCGCGAGGTACTCGCCACCCTGGGCGAGCGTGAGCGTGGCGATCTTGCTGAGCTGTCCATACCCGGAGTCATCGTCCTGGGCGATGGGGGTGGTGCCGTAGCTGCCGCTCGTGTCCCTGGGGCCGTACACGAAGAGGCCCGTGTCCAGGTACATGGAGCTGCCCAGGTGCGTGACCTCCAGCCGCAGCGTCTTGCCGGCGGGGGCCTGGAAGCTGAAGGAGAACGTCTGGGGACTGGTGGTGAACTGGGCTTGCACCGCACCGGGCAGGGACACCGGGCCCAGGTACGCGGTGCTGTCCACGATGTTTCCGCTGGTCGGTGGTGCCGGCGGGGACATCACGGACTGGACGTGCTCGCCCGCTTCCACGGCCGCAGGTGTTTCGGGCCCTGGGCTTCCACCGCAGGCGGTGACACAGAACAGCAACACCGTGAGACAGGACTTCAGCAAGGTCGAACGCATCAAGGCTCCTTCGCGGGTCCAGGCAGGATGAAGCCTGGATTCCCGGAAGGAGGCTGTCTAGCGCACGAAGCCCGCCACGGGATTTTCAAGGACCTTGCTCACGACGTTCATCGTCCGGAGCCACGCGTGCGCGTCCTCCCCGAGCTCCCCGTAGACCCGCACGTCGACGGGCTTCGCGGCGCCGAGGAGGGCGTTGAACTCGGGCCAGCCTGAGAACATCCGGATGTGTTCCATGACCTGTCTTGCGTCCGCGAATGTGATGACGGTGCCGATCTCTTCGGCCTCAATGCGAAGGTCCTGGTTCAGGATCCTGCGGGCATCGACTTCGGCCCTGACGGCTTGATCTTCAACACCCTGCGGCCTGGAGGGCGCACGCGCCGGGGCCCGCCACGCACCTGCCGTGGGCAGGCCCCATCCGCGTCCGTTTAACGTGATGGGGAAAAGCAGAGCAGAATCAAGGACCTGA
>NZ_JBKGHJ010000967.1:0-1481 GCF_046520365.1 Corallococcus sp. 4LFB | reverse complement strand
CGCCGACGCGCAGCAGCCACGCGGTGGGCAGCCGCTCCAGCTCTGGAGGGGGTGGGCGGGCTTCGCTCATGGCGGGCGCACCTGGAGCGAGTGGACGAGGTAGGGATCCGCCACGGGCACGGGATAGGCGCCGCGCGACAGCCAGATGGCCGCCGCCACGGACACGCCGCCCATCCCCACCCACGCGGTGAAGGCCGTCCACGGGATGAAGACGGCCCCCGGGTAGAGCGAGGGGAACAGCAGCCACGCCACGTCCACGGCGTGCATCCCCAGCATCCACAGCGCCACGGCCGCCAGCGCCCGGGACCGCGCCTTGAGCTCGCGCGACAGCAGGAGCGCGAAGGGGATGATGAAGTGGCCCAGCAGCAGCACCAGCGACAGCACGCCCCAGCCGTCCTCCAGGCGGACGCGGTACCAGCCCACCTCCTCCGGCAGGCTGGCGACCCAGATGAGCATGAACTGGGAATAGGCGATGTAGGCCCAGAAGCAGATGAAGGCGAACAGCAGCGTGCCCAGCCGGTGGTAGTGGCCGGGGGACAGCAGGCTGCCGAAGTGGCGCGTGTCCCGGGTGGCCGCCCCCGCGACGATCATCAGGGCCAGCCCGCCCACGAAGGCGCCGGAGAAGACGTAGGCGGCGTAGACGGTGGACTGCCACGTCGCCTCCAGCGACATCATCCAGTCCAGCGTCATGAAGGAGAACGTGAGGCCCAGCGCGGGCAGCGAGCCGCCGCCCAGCCGCCGCTGCCACTGCGTCCAGCGCACGTCGCCCGTCGCGTCCTGGCGCACGGACCAGCGGTACAGCAGGGCCCCCACCAGCCCCCAGGTGAGGAAGTACAGCGCCGCGCGCACCAGGAAGAAGGGCACGTTGTTGTAGAGCCGCCGGTGGTCGAGCACGTGCAGCGCGTGCTCGCCCAGGCGCGCGGAGGGCTCCACCCACGGGAACAGGTGCCGCATCCCCAGCGCGAGGGGCACGAAGAGCAGGAGGAACAGCGGCGCGAGGGCGGCTGTCACCTCCAGCGCGCGGCGCAGCACCACGGGCCAGCGCGCCTTGGACGCGTGGAAGGAGGCGAGCAGCAACAGCGCCCCCAGGCTCAGCCCCAGCCAGTAGGTGAACCCGAAGAGGTAGCCCGCCAGGGCCTGACGCACGTCGAGGAAGGCGCCGGCGGCGGTGGCCCCCAGGCCCACGACCCCGAGCGCCGCGCTGAGGCCCAGCGCGCGCCGTCCGCCCTCGAAGCGTGGAAGCACGGGAGGCGTCATGGCGCGCGGACCTCCTGGCGAAGCCGCGCCTGGACCTCGGGCGGCGCGGCGGAGAGGGGCGCGTGCTGGCTGCGGCCCAGGGCGCGCAGGTACGCGACCACGGCCCAGCGCTCCTGGGGCGTGAGCTGCGGGCCGTAGGCGGGCATCACGCCGAAGCCGTGGGAGATGACCTGGAAGTAGAAGCCCGGCGGGTGCGGCAGCGCTCCCGCCGCGGAGCGCTCGTC
>NZ_JBKGHJ010000966.1:0-1486 GCF_046520365.1 Corallococcus sp. 4LFB | reverse complement strand
CGCGGAGCGCTACCGCCTCAAGCGCTTCGGCCGCGGCGGCTTCGTGAAGCTGGCCTGCGCCACGGGCGCGCCATCGTCCCGGTGGCCATCGTCGGCGCGGAGGAGACGTCCCCCGCTGCTGGGGCCACCTCCCCGGAGGCTTCCTCGGGGTTCCCGTCGCTGCCGCTCCACCGCCGCCCGGCCCGCTGCCCGCCAAGTGGACCATCCGCTTCGGCGAGCCGCTGTCCATGGAGGGCCTGCCCCCGGAGGCCGCGGACGACCTGGGCGAGGTGCAGCGGCTCACGGAGCTCACCCGCGAGTCCATCCAGCGCATGCTCCAGGCCCTGCTGCGCGAGCGCCGCTCCGTGTTCGCGGGCTGAGGGCCCCGCGGCCCTTCCCTTCGGGCGACCCGGGAGAAACGCCGGGGGCGTCAGCCGCAGACGCGGTTGCGCCCCTGGTTCTTCGCCTCGAAGAGGTGCTCGTCCGCGGCGCGCACCAGGTCCGCGGGCTCGCGGTGGTTCGGCTCCAGCGTGGCCACGCCCACCGACAGCGTGACGGGGATGACCTGCTTGTCGAACTCGAAGCGCTGCCGCTCCACCAGCTTGCGCACCTTCTCCGCGAGCTGACGGGCGCCGGACAGGTGGATCTCCGGCAGGAGCAGCGCGAACTCCTCGCCGCCGTAGCGGGCGAAGACGTCCTCGCGCCGGATGCGCGTGCGCACCGTGGACGCCAGCTGCTTGAGCACCGAGTCCCCGGCGAGGTGCCCGTAGGTGTCGTTCACTTCCTTGAAGCGATCCAGGTCGAACATCACCAGCGACAGCACGCGCTCGTAGCGGCGGCTGCGGGAGATCTCCCGGTCCAGCTGCTCGTCGAAGTAGCGGCGGTTGTAGATCTGCGTCAGGCCGTCCATCGTGGTCAGCCGGTAGATCTCGTCGTGGTACGCCGCCTCGATGTTGCCGCACGCGATGAACTTGAAGATGGTGCGGCCAATCTTCACCAGGTCGCCGTTCTGCAGCGACCGCGCGGACGCCGCGACGTCGTCGTTGACGAACGTGCCGTTGGTGGACCCCAGGTCCTCGATGCGCACGCCCTTGGTGGTGTTGGTGATGCGCGCGTGGTTGCGGCTCACCGCTTCCTGATCAATCTGGATGTCCGCCTTGGACGACCGGCCGATCAGCGTCTCCTCACGCGCCAGGTCGTACTTGCGTCCCAGATCCAGGCCGTAGATGACCACCAGCGCCGCGTCCATGTTGACGGGGCGCTCGGAGATCTTCGAGATGACGGTGACGACCGTCTCATTCTGGCCCATGACGGAGGCAAACGTATCACCGCGCAATTCGCGAAAGCGAATTCACGGCCGGGCCGGGTGCCCCCCAGGTCGCGCCCCCCCTGACACCCCGCCGCGTCAGGGCACCCGCACCGTGCGCGCGGCGCTGACGGCGGGCCGCAGCGGCAGGCCGAGCAGATCCACCAGCGACGCCACCAGCGTCACCTCCGGCCCGGAGCA
>NZ_JBKGHJ010000965.1:0-1486 GCF_046520365.1 Corallococcus sp. 4LFB | reverse complement strand
TGAAGGCGGTCGCGGTGAGGTCGGGCCGCTCCCAGTAGCCCCAGGCGAGGCCGTCACCGCCGACGAACAGCTCGCCGACGATGCCCGGCGCCACCGGGTGCAGGTGCGTGTCCAGCACGTAGGCCGTGCTGTTGGAGAGGGGCTTGCCGATGGGCACCGTGCCGGTGACGGGCTCCGTGACGGGGTGCCACGTGCTGAACGTGGTGTTCTCCGTGGGGCCGTAGACGTGCAACAGCCTGCGCGGCCCACCGTGGGCAAGCAGCCGGTTCACGCAGGCCGGGTCCACGGCCTCGCCGCCGAAGAGGAGCGTGGACAGGCCGTTGAAGGCCGTGGGCTCCATCCGGGTGACGTGGTTGAACAGGGCCGTGGTGAGGAACAGCGCGGTGATGCGCTCGTCGCGCAGACCCCGGGCCAGCGTCACGGGGTCGATGATCTCCTCCTTGGAGAACAGGACGAGCGTGGCGCCGTTGAGCAGCGCGCCCCATATCTCGAAGGTCGAGGCGTCGAAGGACACCGTCGCCGCCTGGGCCACCCGGTCCTCCGGGCCGAAGGGGATGTAGTCCGGATCCATCACCAGCCGCATCACGGCCTGATGCGGAACGCAGACCCCCTTGGGCCGGCCGGTGGAGCCGGACGTGTAGATGACGTACGCGGGCTCCAAGGGATGGAAGCGCGTCGCGTCGTACGGTGAACCGGGATGGGCGGTGGCCTCCAGCGCATCGATTCGGATGCACCCGACGCTGTCCGAAGAGAACTGGATCGAGGTCGCCGTCCCCGTGATGATCCGATGCACCTTCGCATCGGAGATCATGAGGGCCAGGCGATCCGCAGGGTAGTCCGGATCCAACGGCACGTAGGCGCCGCCCGCCTTGAGCACGGCGACCAGCGACACGATGAGGTCGATGGAGCGCGTCAGGCACACGCCCACGCGTGGCGCCTCCGGTCCGACACCCTGGGCCTTGAGCGTCCACGCGAGCTGGTTGGCGCGAGCGTCCAGCTCCGCGTACGTGAGCGCCTGGGCCCCGTGGCGCACGGCGATGGCCTCCGGCCGCGTGGCCACCTGGGCTTCGAAGGCCTGCACCAGGGAGAGGTCCCTCGGATAGGGCCGGCCGGTGTCGTTCCATGCCGTGATGACCTGCCGGCGTCCGCTTCGGAGAGCCAGGGCAGGGCGTGGATGCCCGCGTCGGGGTGACGGAGCGCGCCTTCCAGGAGGCGGCGGAAGTGGTCGGCCATCCGCTCGATGGTGCGGGGCTCGAACAGCGCGGTCGCGTACTCGAACGTGCCGCTGAGACCTTCCGGGACTTCGGTCAGGGCCAGGGTGAGGTCGAACTTGGAGGTCGGGGTCTGGAGCTCCAACGCCTGGACCTGGAGGTCCGGAAGCTGGGGCGGAGTCCCGGGCGCGTTCTGGAGGGCGAACATCACCTGCACCAGCGGTCCATGGCTCAGCGCGCGTTCGACGTGCAGCTCCTCCACGAGCTTTTCGAAC
>NZ_JBKGHJ010000964.1:0-1487 GCF_046520365.1 Corallococcus sp. 4LFB | reverse complement strand
GTTCGAAAAGCTCGTGGAGGAGCTGCACGTCGAACGCGCGCTGAGCCATGGACCGTTGGTGCAGGTGATGTTCGCCCTCCAGAACGCGCCCGGCACGTTGCCCCAGCTTCCGGGCCTCCAGGTCCAGGCGCTGGAGCTGCCGCTCCAGACCTCCAAGTTCGACCTCAGCCTGATGCTGGAGGAGACCGGAGACGGGCTCTCGGGCGTCCTCGAATACGCGAGCGCGCTCTTCGAGCCCCGCACCATCGAGCGGATGGCCGCGCACCTCCATTGTCTGCTCGAAGGCGCGGTCCGCCAGCCGGATGCCGCCGTCCACACCCTGCCCTGGTTCCTGGAGAAGGAGCGGCAGCAGGTCCTCTTCACCTGGAACAACACCGCGCGTCCCTACCCGCGCGAAGCCTCCCTGGTGCGTGCCTTCGACGCGCAGGTGGCCGCGCGGCCAGAGGCCATCGCCGTGCGCCACGGCACCCGAGCCCTCACCTACGCGGAGCTGGACACCCAAGCCAATCAGCTCGCGTGGGCGCTCAAGGCCCAGGACGTGGGACGGCATGCGCCGCGCGTGGGCGTGTGCCTGCCCCGCTCCATCGACCTCGTCGTGTCGCTCGTCGCCATCCTCAAGGCAGGCGGCGCCTACGTGCCGTTGGACCCGGACTATCCGGCGGACCGCCTGGCCTTCATGGCCACCGATGCGCGGCTCGTCGCGGTCGTCACCGAGTCGGCGCTCGCCGCGCAGGTCCCCGAAGGCCCCTGGACGGTCCTGCGGCTGGACGCGCTGCCCGCGGGGCTGGCACGCCACGCGCCTCCGGATGCGTGCACGGGCGATGACCTGGCGCACCTCATCTACACCTCCGGCTCCACGGGCCGCCCCAAGGGCGTCTGCATCCCGCACCGGGGCGTCGCCCGCCTGGTCCTCGATCCGGACTTCATCCAGCTCCGTCCCGAGGACCGTGTCGCCCAGACATCCACGGTCGCCTTCGATGCCTCGACGTTCGAGCTGTGGAGCGCCCTGCTCAATGGCGCGACGCTGGTCCTGCTGTCGAAGGAAGAGGTCATCGAGCCCACGGTGCTCGCGCGGCGGATCCGCGAAGAGGGCATCACGGTCCTGTTCCTGACCACGGCACTGCTCAACCACGTCGCACGCACCGACCCGGCGCTCCTCAAGGGCCTGCGCTGGCTGCTGTTCGGTGGCGAGGCCGCGGACCCAACCTGCATCCGCGCGCTCCTCTCCCACAGCGCGCCCGACCACCTCGTTCACGCCTACGGCCCCACGGAGAACTCGGCGTACAGCACGTGGTTCTCTCCGACGCGCGTCGAACCCGATGCGGTGACGGTGCCCATCGGGCGCCCGGTCTCCAACAGCACGGCCTACGTGCTGGACGCGCACCTGTACCCGGTGGTGCCGGGAATCGTCGGGGAGCTGTTCGTCGGCGGCGACGGCCTCGCCTGGGGCTACTGGGAGCGGCCCGACCTCACCGCGACCGCCTTCA
>NZ_JBKGHJ010000963.1:0-1496 GCF_046520365.1 Corallococcus sp. 4LFB | reverse complement strand
CCCTGGCCTCGAAGGCCGCCTCCAGCAAGCGCCGCGACTTCAACCCCGCCACCGCCAAGTACGACTTCCGGGTGTTCCTCCTGCACCTGGGCCTCATCGGCGAGGAATTCAAGACGGCCCGCCTCCACCTCCTCAAGAAGCTGGAGGGCAGCGCCGCCTGGAAGGGCCAGCGCCGCGACAGGCGCGGCCCGGGTGGGGGTGGGGACGGCTCGCCCGGCAGCGAGGGCTCGCAGGGCGACGCAGGGGTCGCTCCGGGCAACACGCCCACCGAAGCCCGCGCCGCCGCGTGACGGGGCCTTCGCGGGCGCCACGAAGCCCTGGCGCCTGCCTGCGCTGGCGCCAGGGCCCGAGGAAGGAGCCCGGGCACCGGGCCCGCACCTTCCTGCGGTCCTCGCGCCCCTCCCTCAGACAGCGCTTGCTTCAATGGCGAACCAGAGCGTGTATGTCTTTCGCGAAGGGCAGGTGCCCCTCGCCAACCGCGAGACGCAATAATGAAAGCATACGGAGTTAATCGGAAGGACCGGGGCAACTGCCGATGGGGCTGCTGCCCATCGCACGGCAGGTACCCCACAAAAAGCTACGACGGACGTCTCTCTCGGAAGGTGCACGTCCGCGGCACCCGGCTCGCACACAGGCGCGCCCGTGCCCTTGAGGCGGTGGAGATCCTCAAACTGGCCAAGGAGGTCGCGTCTCCTCGGGATGACGCTTCGGACCAGGAATGAAGAGGCCGCTCGCCGAGGAGTATCTCCTCGTGCCTGGGTTGGAATCAGAACCGACAACGGCGGGCCGCGCCCGCCTCGAATGCGAGAACCGCATGCTCTACTTCGCCTACGGCTCCAACCTCGACAGGGCCCAAATGCGCACGCGATGCCCCGGCGCCACCGTCGAAGCCCGGGCCACCCTTCCCGGCCACACCCTGGTGTTTGGCGGCTACAGCCGCCGCTGGGGCGGCGCAGTCGCCAGCCTCCAGCGCGTGCGCGGCGCCCACGTCGAGGGGTTGCTGTACCGCCTCACCCCCGAGGACTTGCGCGCCCTCGACACCTTCGAGGGGCACCCCTTTGCGTACCGGCGCGCCGCCCGACTGGTGACGGACAAGGCCGGCCACCGCCGCCGCGCGCTGGTGTACCTGCAGCCCGAAGCAGGCTTCGAGGCCTGGCCGCCCGCTGGCCGCTACTTCCGCGTCCTCTGGCACGCCTATGGGCGCCTGGGCTTCAACCGCGCCGCGCTCGCGGGCGCCCTGGGCGGTGCGGCATGAAGCGCGCCTCAAAGTCGACGCGCGTCTTCGTCTACGGAACGCTGCTGTCCGGCGAGCCCAACCACAGACTCTTGTGCGGCGCACGCCTCGTCGGCCTAGCGCGGACGCTTCCCCGCTTTACCCTCTACGACTACGGGCCCTTCCCTGCCCTCGCCTCCAGGGGCAAGCACGCTGTCGAGGGAGAGATGTACGAAGTCGACGCGCTCATGCTGGCGGCGCTCGACAGGCTCGAGGGCCACCC
>NZ_JBKGHJ010000962.1:0-1504 GCF_046520365.1 Corallococcus sp. 4LFB | reverse complement strand
GCCCGCGCAGCCCGCCGCGCGGCGGACGCCCGTGCAGCCGCGCTGGTCGCCATGGCGCGCCTCCTCCCGCCGGGCTCCCGCGCCTTCCGCGCCGCCGCCCGTTCCTCCCAAGCGCGGCCCGTCTCCCGTGGAAGCGCTGTGTGGGGCGATGTTGCAGGAGGTGCGGGTCGCCGTCCGGGGACGCTCGCTCGCCGAGCTGACGTCCGGGCTGTCCGCTCCGGCGGAGCTGGCCCAGGAGGCTGTTGCCCTGCTGGTGGCCCGAGGGGCCATCGTGCGAAGGGGGCACAAATACTTCGCCGCTTGAGGCAAGGTGCAGCGAGCCCAAGCCTCACACGTCATCCGAAGGGTCGTTCATGGAAGCGCCGACGTACAGCTCGAAGCAGGTGGCCGAGATGCTCGGCGTGACTCCGAAGTCCATCCCCTCGGAGCTGCGCAAGGACGCCTACGGCCCGGAAGACGTGTGGGAGCTGCGCACGACGCTCAACAAGTTCCCGCCCACCGCGGGCCTCCGCCGCCAGCTCTTCCTCAACTTCAAGGGCGGCACCGGAAAGACGTCCCTGTCCACCTCCTACGCGTGGCGCCTGGCGGAGCTGGGCTACGCGGTCCTCCTCATCGACCTGGACAGCCAGGGCCACGCCACCAAGTGCCTGGGCTACGAGGGCGAGGACTTCGAGAAGACGCTGCTGGACGTGCTGGTGCGCAAGACGCCGCTCGCGCAGGTGGTGCAGAAGTCCACCCTGCCCAACCTGGACTTCATCCCGTCCAACCTGAGCATGTCCACGGTGGACCTGGCGCTGATGCCCATGGCGGGCCGTGAGTTCAAGCTGCGCAACGCGCTCAAGGACGTGGAGGCGCAGTACGACTTCATCGTCTTCGACGCGCCCCCGTCCTTCGGCCTGCTCAACCTGAACGCGCTGATGGCCGCGAACGACCTGTTCGTGCCGGTGCTCGCGGACTTCCTGTCCTTCCACGGCCTCAAGCTGCTGTTCGAAACGGTGCAGAGCCTGGAGGAGGACCTGAACCACGTGCTGGACCACGTGTTCATCGTGGTGAACTCCTTCAACGCCACCTTCAAGCTGGCGAAGGAGGCGCTGGAGGCGCTCCAGACGCACTACCCCGAGTACCTGCTGCCCACCATCATCCGGCAGTGCACCAAGTTCGCGCAGGCCTCCAGCGAGGGCCGTCCGGTGTTCGTCGCGGACCCCACGTCCAAGGGGGCCAACGACATCCAGGCCATGCTGGACAACGTGCTGCCGCGCCTGGTGGCCGCGCACGCCGCGGCGGTGAAGGCCGGCACCGCGACGAAAGCCGGCTGAGATTTCCCCATGAAGAAAGCCTTCGAACAGAACGTGTCCCGCGCGAAGCCGCGCCTCCGCCTGGGGGCGCTGACGGGTGCCCTCGACCCGTCCGACCCCACGGGGACGGCCGCCGCCCACCCGGAGCCCGCCGCGCCGGAAGCACCTCCGCCGGTCGCGGAGTCGCCGGACCTGTCCTCCGAGGTGCG
>NZ_JBKGHJ010000961.1:0-1505 GCF_046520365.1 Corallococcus sp. 4LFB | reverse complement strand
AGCCCCGCCGTCCCCGCCGGAGCGCCCGCGCGCCGCCTGGACCTGGACGGCGCGCTCAACGACGAGCAGCGCGCGGCGGTGGAAGCAGGGGAGGGGCCCGTGCTCGTGATTGCCGGGGCGGGCTCCGGCAAGACGCGCACGCTCACGTACCGCGTGGCGCGCATGCTGGAGCGGGGCGTGCCGCCGTCGTCGCTGCTGCTGCTCACCTTCACCAACAAGGCCGCGCGCGAGATGCTCCGCCGCGTGGAGGAGCTGGCCGGCGGCTTCGCGGACGTGGGCAGCCTGCTGGGCGGCACCTTCCACCACGCGGCGCACGTGCTCTTGCGCCAGCACGCGGGGGCGCTGGGCTTCTCCACCGGCTTCACGGTGCTGGACCGCGAGGACGCGCGCGACCTGATGGCCACGTGCCTGGCGGAGCGGAAGCTGCGCAGCGACAAGCGCTTCCCCCGCCCGGACGCGCTGCTGGACCTGGTCTCCCTGGCCACCAACCTCCAGCAGCCCGTGTCCCAGGTGCTGGTGGACCGGCGCCGGGAGCTGCTGCCCGTGGCCCCCGAAATCTTCGCCACCGCGCGCCGCTTCCAGCAGCGCAAGGCCCAGCTGCACCTGATGGACTACGACGACCTGCTCGCGCACCTGAAGCGCCTGCTGGAGGACCACCCGTCCATCCGCGCGGAGCTCACCGGGCGCTTCCAGGGCGTGCTCGTGGACGAGTACCAGGACACCAACCGCCTCCAGGGCGACCTCGTGGACCTGCTCGTGGGCGAGCGGCGCAACCTCACCGTCGTGGGCGACGACTGCCAGTCCATCTACAGCTTCCGGGGCGCGGAGTTCACCAACATCATCGACTTCCCCCAGCGCTACCCCGGCTGCGGCATCTACCCGCTCACGCGCAACTACCGCTCCACGCCGCAGGTGCTGCGCCTGGCCAACGCCGTCATCGCGCGCAACACGCGCCAGTTCCCCAAGGCGCTCGTGTCCGACGGCCCGCCCGGCGCCGTGCCCCAGGTGGTGCCCACCCGCGACGTGAAGGCCCAGGCCGCCTTCGTCGCCGAGCGCGTCCTCGAGCTGCGCGCCCGGGGGCACCGGCTGGAGTCCATGGCGGTGCTGTACCGCGCCCACCTGCACTCGCTGGAGCTCCAACTGGAGCTGGCCCGCCACGGACTGCCGTTCCGCGTGCGCTCCGGGGTGCGCTTCTTCGAGCAGCCCCACGTCAAGGACGCGCTCGCCCACCTGAGATGGGCGCACCACCGCATGGACGAGCTGGCCTTCAAGCGGCTCGCGCGGAAGCTGCCCGGCGTGGGCGCCGCCAGCACCGAGCACCTGTGGACCGCCTGGCCGCGCTGGCCCCGGAGCCTGTCCCTGGCGGACGCGCTGGCCCACCCGGACGTCCAGGCCCTGGTGCCGCGCAAGGCGCAGGCGGGCTTCCAGCGCTTCCAGGCGCTGATGACGACGTTGTCCTCCGGCGGGCCCCGGAGCCCGGGCGCGCGGCTCGCGGACGTGCTGGC
>NZ_JBKGHJ010000960.1:0-1506 GCF_046520365.1 Corallococcus sp. 4LFB | reverse complement strand
CGGGCCGAGGCGCGGCGCGGCTCGCGGTGGAGCGGCGGGTGATGGCGGGCGACATGCGCTCCGCGAGCAGCTCCACCATCGCGTGCTCGAAGGCGAGCAGGTCGTGCGGTCCCCGGCTGGACACCCAGTTTCCGTCGCGCACCACGGGCTCGTCCGTCCAGTGCGCGCCCGCGTTCTCCAGGTCGTTGCGGATGCCCGGCCAGGACGTCACGTGGCGGCCTTCCAGCAGCCCCGCCGACGCGAGCAGCCACGGCCCGTGACAGATGACCGCGATGGGTAGGTCCAGCAGGTCCGCGTCCTTCACGAAGTCCAGCGCCAGGGCGCTCTGCCGGAGGAAGTCCGGGTTCATGAAGCCGCCGGGCAGCAGCAGCGCGTCGAAGTCCGCGGCCTTCACCTCGCGCAGCGTGGCGTCCACGCGCACCTTGCGGCCGGGCACCAGCAGGTTCATGCCCCGGATGCGGCCCTTGTGGAGGGAGACGATGGTGACGCTCGCGCCCTCTTTCTCCAGGCGCTTCACCGGCCGCGTCAGCTCCACCTGCTCGAAGCCATCCGCCGCCAGCACGGCCACCCGCATCCCCTTCAGCTTCTTCATCGCCCTGTCCTCCCCGATGTCCCGATGTCTGGCGCTGCCCTGCAACCCAAACCTGCACGGTGGACATGCCCTCCCGGGAGGGGAAGCGGAGGGCAGGCGGACAGGCGGGCGCTCGCGGTGTCGCCGGGTGAAATCCCCCCGGGGGCTGGTGCGGCGCGGCATGCGGCGGTCCTGGACGCCCCCGGGTGAACGGCTCTACGACAAGGGTTCCTTTCTGGAGGCGCACGGCATGTCCCCCACGTTCTCTCCCCGGATGCACCGGAGCCTGCTCGCGGGCACGGCGCTGCTGCTGGCCCCCATGGGCTGTGCCACGTCCTCGCAGGTGGGCGCCGCGCGTGACGAGGCGGCCCTGCGCACGGATGAACCGCCGCGCGTGAAGCCGAAGTGGGGCCTGGTCATCCACGGCGGCGCGGGCGTGATTTCGCGGGAGAACCTCAGCCCGGAGCGCGAGGCCGCGATGCGCGCCGTGCTCACGCAAGCGCTCCAGGCGGGGCACGCGGTGCTGGCCAGGGGCGGCCGCAGCCTGGACGCGGTGACGGCGGCCATCCGCGTGATGGAGGACTCGCCGTACTTCAACGCCGGCAAGGGCGCGGTGTTCAACCACGACGGCGTGAACGAGCTGGACGCGGCGGTGATGGACGGCAAGACGCGCATGGCCGGCGCGGTGGCCGGCGTGCGCCACATCCAGAACCCCATCGACCTGGCGCGGCTCGTGATGGAGAAGTCGCCGCACGTGATGATGGTGGGCGACGGGGCGGAGGCCTTCGCGCGGTCGCAGGGCATGCCCCTGGTGGACGCGAAGTACTTCTACACGGAGGAGCGCTGGCAGGGCCTCCAGCGCGCGCTGGAGCAGGAGCGCGCGAAGGAGGCGCCGCCCACGCCCGCGCAGCCGTCCGCCCCCGGGCAGCCGCCCG
>NZ_JBKGHJ010000095.1:0-20184 GCF_046520365.1 Corallococcus sp. 4LFB | reverse complement strand
CGGCAGCCCCGAGTGCCGCCGCGCGGCCTCCATCAGGGCGTTGTGGTGGCGGTACCTCGCCTCCACGAGCTTGTGGATGAGCAGCGGCCCCCCGGGCACGCGGCGCGCGGTGAGCGCCTGGGTGGCCTTGCGCACCGGGTAGCGCACGCGGCGGATCTGCACGCGCCAGCCCTTGGGGGTGAAGGTGAAGACGCCGTAGGCGGGGCGCAGGTCGCCGTCGCGGGGAATCCCCGCGCTGGCCACGTCCGCGATGAGCATCCGGCCCACTCGCCGCCGGTAGGGGAAGTGCAGGTGCCCGAAGGCGCACGCGGCCGCGTCCAGGTGCGTGAAGAAGCGGCGCACCGCGTGGTCGTCCAGCGTGGGGTCCAGCGACTCTTCCAGGTTGCGCGGGTTCGCGTGGCAGATGAACAGGTCCTGCCCCTTGCGCGGCGTGTAGCGCAGGGAGAAGGGCATCTGTCCCAGCTGCTGGAGCAGCGTGTCGCCCAGCTGGTCGCGCGTCCAGCGCAACAGCTCCGTCTTCCAGTGGTCCCGCTCGCGGTACGCGCCGCCCAGGTAGTTGCCGGCGAGGTACGCGTCCGTGTTGCCCATGATGAGCGCGTGGCAGCGGCTGAAGAGCAGCTCCACCGTCTCGCGCGGGTGGGCACCGCGCAGCGCCAGGTCTCCGGCCGCGACGATGTAATCCGGCGCCACCGATTTGGTGATGTCGTCCAGCACGGCCTCGCAGGCCGGAAGGTTTCCGTGAATGTCCGCGAGGATGGCGACCCGCATGGCCGCCCCCATCCTAGCCCGTCGCAGCCGTCGGGCCAGCCGCCGAGGGTAGAAAAATGACAAAGGTACTGCCCGCGTTCGGCTGGCTCTCCACCTTCACCTCGCCGTCCATCGCGCCCATCAGGTGCTTCACGATGGAAAGGCCCAGTCCCGTCCCACCCATGTCCCGGCTGCGACCCTTGTCCACCCGGTAGAATCGCTCGAAAATCCGGGAAAGATGCTTGGGCTCGATTCCCACGCCTGTGTCGCGCACGCGCACGACGCACCGGCCGCCCTCGTACGCTCCGTCCACGTCCACCCGGCCGCCCGCGGGCGTGTACTTCACCGCGTTGTCGAGCAGGTTGAGGAGCACCTGCTCGATGGCCCGCCCATCCCCCAGCGCCACCAGTCCTGGCGGCACGTGCAACCCGATTTGCTGGTTCTTGCCCTCGGCCTTGGGGCGCACGCCTTCGGCGGCGCGGGAGACGGCCAGGGCCAGGGGCACCTCCGTGCGCTGGAAGGTCATCTCGCGCGCCTCCAGGCGGGAGAGCTCCAGCAGGTCCTCCACCAGCTCGGAGAGGCGCTCGGACTGGCGGTGGATGATCTCCACCATCTTCGGGGCCACCTGGGTGTCCTGGAGCGCGCCGCCCTGGAGCGTCTCCGCGTAGCCGCGGATGGCGGTGATGGGCGTGCGCAGCTCGTGGGAGACGTTGGCCACGAAGTCCTTGCGCACCTTCTCCAGCCGGCGCAGCTCCGTGACGTCGTGGAAGACGGCGGCGCTGCCGGGCAGGTCGCGCCCCACGGGCGTCACGCGCACGGCCAGCGTGCGGGAGTACAGCCCCTCGAGCGTCAGCTCCAGCCGCGTGGAGGCGCCTTCATGGCAGGCGCGGGCCACCGCGTCGTTGAGGGCTTCATTGCGGATGAGCGCGAGCGGCCGCTGGCCCACGATGGCGCCGCGCGCGGGCCGGAGCATCTCCGCGAGCGCGTCGTTGTGGCGCACCACGGTGCCCTCCGCGTCCGTCACCCAGAGCCCCTCAGCCATTCCGTCCAGCACGGCGGTGAGGATGCGCGCCTCCTGGTTGAGGGCGGCGGCGCGCATGGACAGCTGGTCGTCCAGCGTGTCGATGGCGTCCTCCAGCTGCGCCAGGTCGTCGGTGCGCTCCAGGCCCTTGGGCGGCGCCACGTCCACGCCCGCGGCCAGCGACTGCGTCTTCTGGGTCAGCGCGCGAAGCTGGCGCTCCATGGCCACGCGGCTCGTGCCCAGCGCCAGCGCGGAGCCCGCCAGCGTGACGAGCCCCGCGGCGAGCGCGCCGGCCGGGTGGCCGAAAAGCACGAGCAGCGTCGCGACCAGGAGGGGGGGAACCAGCAGCGCCAGGAGCGTGAAGCGCAGGGGCATGACGGCCTCACGGAGGGCTGAGCTTGTAGCCCACGCCGCGCACGGTCTCGATGATGTCGCCCGCGGGCCCCAGCTTCTCGCGCAGGCGCTTGATGTGCGTGTCCACGGTGCGCGTGTGGATTTCAGCCTGGATGCCCCAGACGTCGGACAGCAGCACCTCGCGCGTCTGCACGCGGTCGCTGCGCTCCAGCAGCGTGCGCAGCAGGCGGAACTCCAGCGCGGTGAGGATGATCTCCTCGCCCTTCACCCGCACCTGGTGGCGGGACGTGTCCAGGCTGATGTCGCCCGCGGCCAGCACCGCGGCGGGACCCTCCTCCGCGTCCGCGCGGCGCAGCACGGCCTTCACGCGCAGCAGCAGCTCGCGCACGGAGAAGGGCTTCACCACGTAGTCGTCCGCGCCCAGCTCCAGGCCCTGGATGCGGTCCGCCTCCTGTCCCTTGGCGCTGACGATGACGACGGCGGCCTTCTTCAGCTCCGAATCGCTCTTGAGCATGCGCAGGACCTCACCGCCCGCGACGTCCGGCAGCATCAGGTCCAGCAGCACCAGGTCCGGAGGGTGGGCCCGGGCCCGGGCAAGCCCGCCCGCGCCGGTGTTCGCCGTGTCCGTCTCGAAGCCCGCCGCGCGGAGGTTGTAGTCGACGAGTCCGGCCAGGTCCTGCTCGTCCTCGATGATGAGGATGCGCGCCATGAAGGGTGCTCCCGCGAAGGGATGGAATGCGTGGCGTCCCGTAACAGATTCGTTCCGCCGCGCTCGGGACAACCATGTGACATCCACGCGCCATGCCCGCCCGCCTCCCGAGCGGGGCGCCAGCGCCCGGGGCTCAGCGCGGAAACACCGGGTCGCAGGCCTGGAAGGTCAGCTCGATGGGGGCGGCCACCAGGGTCGCGTTGGTGCCGGAGTTCACCTCGCGCAGGTAGTTGCAGGAGCTGCCCAGGAAGCGCGTCGGCGTGTCGGCCGTCAGCGCTTCAATGACGAGCGCGTAGTCGCGGCCCACCGGCACGTCCACCGCGAGCCCCATGGCCGCGCCGCCGGGGGCGGAGGGGAAGCGCAGCGTGCGCCCCGTGTTGCCGTCCGCGTCCTTCAGCTCCAGCAGGTCGCCGGGGTCCACCTGCGTGGCCAGACAGGTGCGCTGCAGCTCCGTGCAGTTGCGCTTCGCGCCGTCCTTCAGCACCACCACCTGGTAGGCGCCCACCTGGCTCGCGACGGCGCGGCTGAGCGTGACCTCCAGTCCCAGGGGCAGGGCCCCCGGCGCCGCGTCCGGCCCGCAGCCGCAGAGGAGGGTCAGCATCAACAAGGGGGCGTGTCTCATGGCGCTCATGGCGCGGCGTCCTCCACGCGGATGGTGATGGGCACCCGGCCGCGCTCCTCCGACGAGGACAGGGCCACCACCCCGGCCGTGCCGCCAATGGCCACCGCGCCCACGGCCACCCAGAGCCAGGGGCTCTTGTACCAGGGGCGGCTGGAGCCCTCCGTCAGGGCCGTGGCGGGCGCGGTCCGCGACGCCACCTGGAAGAGGAGGGGATGGAACGGGTCCCCGCGGCCGGCGAGCCGCCGCTCGGCCGCGTCCACGACCTCGAAGTAGTACTCCACTTCATAGGGCGTGCTCTCCACGGGCAGCTCGTACGAGGGCAGCACGGCGGTGTAGCGCTCCGGCCGGGCGCGGTCGCGCACGAAGTCCACCGACGAGAAGCCCTGCGCCCCCGCGCGCCGGTAGAACAGCCGCGCCCGCGCACCCAGCGCCATGTCCCGGAGGGTGGCGTCCACCTCGACGCGCTCGCCCGGCGCCGGGTCCGGGATGGGGTCCACCTGCAGGGTGACGGGGTGGACGCGGCGGTGGCGCAGGTCCTCCTTCAGCTTCGCGAAGAGGTCGCGGACCTTCGGCGGCGCGGAGCGGGGCAGCTCGAAGTCCGGCCGGGCCTGGAGCAGCTTCTCGTACGCGCCGCGCGCCAGGGCCTCGTCGCCCAGGTAGAGGGCGGTGAGCCCCTGCAGGCGGTAGAGCTCCACCAGCTCGTCGTCCGTGACGTCGGGCGCGTCCAGCCCACCCCGCACCACGTCCAGGGCCTCCTGGAAGCGGCCGGCCTCCAGCAGGCGCTTCGCCGCGTCGATGGCGGGGCTCGTCGGGCCGAGCTGGAAGAGGAGGGCGGACGGGGGAAGGGGCGCACGGGCCTGCGCCGGCAGGGCGAGCACCAGCCCGAGCCCCCAGACACAGAGTGCGCCCCGCGAACGTCGGGCGGGGAAGCGCATCAGATGGAAAGCTACCAGAGCGGTGTTGAGGGGATCCACGCGGCGCGGCGCGGTAGTCCAACCCGGCGTGTTGACTGACGGGGGGAGTCCCTCTATGTTGCGCGCCCTTTTGCCGGGAAGCCTTGTAGATGGTCGTAAAGATTGAACAAATCAAAGAAGCGGGGCTGAAGCTCGATGAGCCCATCGCTCCAGGGGTCCTCAAGGAGGCCCTGGAAGGCCAGGCGTCCGGTGAGGGCACCGGCTTCCAGGCGACCGCTCCGTCGACGCTCCAGGCCACCCTGCGCAAGGTCAGTGGCGGCGTGCTGCTGACGGGCGGCTTCACGGTCCACGTGGGCGCGCCCTGCAAGCGCTGCCTCGCGGACGTGAAGCTGGACCTCCCCGTGTCCTTCATCATCAACCTGGTGCCGGAGTCCCTGGCCCGGGGCGATGACTTCAAGGACGACGACGAGAAGGCCATGGAGAAGAAGGAACGCACCCAGGGTGAATCCGGGGGCACCTTCGCGCTGGGCGAGGCGGACGAGCAGGTTTTCGATGGGAAGACGATCGATCTGGATCCGATCATCCGGGAACAGGTATTGCTCGCGCTCCCGATGAACGCGGTCTGTCGGGAAGACTGCCAGGGGCTCTGCTCGCAGTGCGGCCAGAACCTCAATGAGAAGAAGTGCGGCTGCGAGACGAAGGTCGTGGACCCTCGGCTGTCGCCGCTGAAGAACATCAAGTTGAACTGACGGTCCCTATGCCCCTCGCAAGGCGCGAGGGGGGACGGGTCCGATGCCGAGGTGAGCCGTGGGAGTTCCCAAGAAGCGGACGTCGAAGATGCGCCGGGACCGTCGTCGGGCCGGCAACAACAACCTGCGGACCCCCGTCCAGGTCATCAAGTGCTCCAAGTGCAAGGAGCCCGTGATGCCGCACCGCGCCTGCGCGGCCTGTGGCAACTACGGTGGCCGTGAGGTCATCGCGACCGCCGCGGAGTAGTTGAGAGCGGAAGGCTGCCGGTGCGGCTCGTCCTCGACGCGATGGGTGGCGACCACGCCCCCGACGCCGTCGTGGAAGGGGGCGTGCTGTTCGCGCGAGCGTTTCCCGGGCACGAACTCGTGCTGGTCGGGGACGCCACGCGTGTACGCCCCGTCCTGGAGCGCGCCGCGCGCCCGCCAACGTGCATCTCCACCACGCGTCCGAAGTGGTGGAGATGGACGACCCCGCCACCGCTGCGTTCCGGCGCAAGCGGGACTCCTCGCTCCGGGTGGGCTTCGAGCTCGTCCGGCAAGGGGAGGCGTCCGCCCTCGTGTCGGCGGGCAACTCTGGCGCGGTGATGGCCGGTGGCATGTTGACGCTCGGCCGGATCCCCGGCGTGGAGCGTCCGGCCATCGCGGCCCTGTTCCCGGCCCTCAAGGGCGAAGGCCGCTGCCTGCTCCTGGACGCGGGCGCCAACGTGGACTGCCGCCCCTCGCACCTGGCCCAGTTCGCCGTGCTCGGCGAGGCGTACTCGCGCACGCGCCTGGGCGTGAAGCGCCCCCGGGTGGCGGTGCTCTCCAACGGCGAGGAGGAGTCCAAGGGCACGCAGCTCACGCGCGACGCGTGCGCCCTCCTGCGCCGCTCGGACCTGGAGTTCGTGGGCTACGTGGAGGGCAAGGACCTGTTCTCCGGCGACGTGGAGGTCGTCGTGACGGACGGCTTCACCGGCAACATCGTCCTCAAGACCTCTGAAGGCGTGGGCATGGGCATCACCGGCCTCCTGCGCTCCGCCATCGAGAAGCGCGGCGGCCTGCCGGAGAAGCTGGGCGCGCTGCTCCTCAAGCCCACCCTGGCGGGGCTGCGCCGCGTCATGGACTACGCCGAATATGGCGGCGCGCCGCTCCTGGGCCTCCAGGGCGTGGGCATCGTCGCGCACGGCCGCTCCTCCCCCCGCGCCATCCACAACGCGCTCGTCACCACGCTGCAGCACGTGCGCGCGGGCGTGCAGGAAGAGTTGACGCGCTGCATTGCCAACGCCGCCGCCTGGCTCCCTCCCCACCAGCGGGGAAGGAAGGCGGACGGGGGCGAAGGCGCCGATTAGAGCGCGCGGGCCGGGCGTTGGACTCCGACGACTTCCGGAGGCCTCTTGGCACGCACGCACATCATCGGAACCGGCTCCTATGCCCCCGCGCAGGTCCTGACCAACCACGACCTGGAGCGCCTGGTCGACACGAGCGACGCGTGGATCCGCGAGCGCACCGGCATCCAGGAGCGCAGGCAGGCCGCCCCGGATGAGGCGACGAGCGACCTGGCGGTGCAGGCCTCGCGCAACGCGCTGGAGATGGCGGGCGTGGCCCCCGGCGACCTGGACCTCATCGTCGTGGGCACCGTCACCCCGGACATGCCCATGCCGTCGTGCGCCGCGCTGGTGCAGGCGAAGCTGGGCGCGAAGCGCGCCTTCGCCTTCGACGTGTCCGCCGCGTGCGCTGGAGGGCTGTACGCGCTGAGCGTGGCGGATCAATTCGTGCGCTCCGGCCAGGTGAAGCGCGCGCTCGTCGTGGGCGCGGACCTGCTCACCCGCGCGGTGGACTGGACGGACCGCAACACCTGCGTCCTCTTCGGGGACGGCGCGGGCGCCCTGGTGCTGGGCGCGGAGCCGGACGCGGAGGGCGACGCCATGGCGCCGCGCGGCATCCTCTCCACCCACCTGCGCACCGACGGCGAGCTCGCGAACCTGCTCTGCATCCCCGCCGGCGGCTCCCGCACCCCCGTCACCGCGGACAACGTGGATGCAAATCTTCACAAGCTCAAGATGAACGGGAAGGAAGTGTTCCGCTTCGCGGTGCGCGCGCTGGTGGAGTCCACCCAGGCCTCGTTGGGCGTCCACGGGATGACTACGACGCAGGTGGACCACGTCATCGCCCATCAGGCGAACCTGCGAATCCTGGAAGCCGTGATGGAACGGCTGGAGATTCCCAAGGAAAAATGCTGGCTCAACCTGCACAAGTACGGCAACACGTCGTCCGCCTCGCTGCCCATGTCGCTGGACGAGGCGCAGCGCGCTGGCCGCCTCAAGCGCGGAGACATCATCGCGATGATGGCCATTGGCGCGGGGATGGCGTGGGGCAGCGCGGTGGTGCGCTGGTAGGCAGGACGACACAAGGAAGGACCGCAACATGGCGAAGGTCGCGTTCGTGTTTCCCGGGCAGGGCAGTCAGGCCGTGGGGATGGGCAAGGACCTCTACGAGCAGTTCCCCGAAGCGCGAGCCGTCTTCGACGCCGTGGACGACGCGCTGCACGAGAAGCTCTCCACCACCTGCTTCGAGGGCCCGGAAGAGGCGCTGAAGCTCACCGCCACCACCCAGCCGGCCATCCTCACGGTGTCGGCCGCGGTGCACGCGGTGTTCCAGAAGCGGGGACCTGCCCCCGCGTTCGTCGCGGGCCACTCGCTGGGCGAGTACTCCGCGCTGGTGGCCGCGGGCGCGATGGACCTCCAGGACGCGGTGCGGGCGTGCGCGCGCGCGGCACGTTCATGCAGGAGGCGGTGCCCGTGGGCACGGGCGGCATGGCGGTGGTGCTGGGCCTCACCCCGGACGCGGTGAAGGCCGCCTGCGACGCGCGGCGGAGGGCCAGGTCGTCTCACCCGCGAACTACAACTCCCCCGAGCAGACGGTCATCGCGGGCCACGCGGCCGCGGTGGAGCGCGCGGGCGCGAAGTGCAAGGAGGCCGGGGCCAAGCGCGTGATGCCGCTGCCCGTCTCCGCGCCCTTCCACTGCGCGCTGATGGACCCCGTGAAGCCCCGCCTGGCGGAGGTGCTGGCGGGCATGCGCATCCAGGCGCCGTCCGTGCCGGTGGTGAGCAACGTGGAGGCCAGGCCCAACGCGGACGCCTCGCGGGTGGTGCCGCTGCTGCTGGAGCAGGTGAGCGCGCCGGTGCGCTGGATTGAGTGCGTGGAGTCGCTCAAGGCCAACGGCGTCACGCACGTGGTGGAGCTGGGGCCGGGCAAGGTGCTGGGCGGCCTCATCAAGCGCATCACCAAGGACATCGAGTCGTTCAACGTCGAGAACGCCGCGACCCTGGAGAAGGTGCTCGCCGCGCTGGGGGCAGCATGAGCGAGGGCTTCAAGGACAAGGTGGTGCTGGTGACGGGCGGCTCGCGCGGCATCGGCCGGGCGTGCGCGCTGGCCTTCGCGAAGGCGGGCGCGTCCACCGTGGTCATCAGCTACGTGGGCAACGAGGCCGCCGCGCAGGAGACGGTGGCCCTGCTGCAGCAGGCGGGCGCGAAGGCGGAGGCCGTGCGCTTCGACCTGGCGGACACCGCAGCGTGCGCGGGCGCCATCGACGGCGTCGTCAAGACGCACGGCCGGCTGGACGTGCTGGTGAACAACGCGGGCATGGCCATTGACGGCCTGGTCATGCGCGTCAAGGACGACGACTGGGACCGGCAGCTGGACACCAACCTCCGGGGCGCCTTCGCGCTCATCCGCGCCGCCAGCCGGCCCATGATGAAGCAGCGGGCCGGTGCCATCATCAACATCACCTCGGTCGTGGGGGAGATGGGCAACCCGGGGCAGGCCGCCTACTCGGCCGCCAAGGCGGGGCTTATCGGCCTGACGAAGTCGGTGGCCCGGGAATTGGCCAGCCGGAGCATCCGCGTCAATGCCGTATCCCCCGGTTTCATCGGGACGGACATGACCTCCCACCTCGACGACGAGCTGCGGCAGAAGATGGTGGGCGGCATCGCGCTGGGCCGCCTGGGCAACCCGGAGGAGGTCGCCGGGGCCGTGTTGTTCCTCGCGAGTGATGCGGCGTCCTACATCACCGGCGAGGTCCTGAGGGTCAACGGCGGCATGTACATGTAAGCCAAGGTTGGATTGCCGCCGGGCGTGGGATATACCGCGCCCGCCTTGAAGACGACCCGCGAGACAAACGGCGGGTCCCATCTGGAGCTGGAGGGTTCTGCACGTATGTCCAACGCAACCGACGTGGAAGCCAAGATCAAGTCCATCATCGCCGACCAGCTCGGGGTGGGTGAGGATGAGATCAAGCCTGAGTCGTCCTTCATCGAGGACCTGGGCGCGGACAGCCTCGACATCGTCGAGCTGGTGATGGCGATGGAGGAGGAGTTCGAGGTCGAGATCCCGGACGACGAGGCGGAGAACATCAAGACCGTCGGCGACGCCGTGAACTACGTGAAGACCCACAAGAAGTAGGCAGTCGCGACACCCGGGAGTGTCGGGGCCTCAGGGGAGCGTCCTTCACCGGCGCTCCGCGCCCCATCGCGGTCAGCGGAGAAGAACAGTGTCAAACCGTCGAGTCGTCATCACCGGCACCGGCATCATTTCAGCGCTGGGCACCGGCACCGAGAAGAACTGGCAGGCGATGCTGGCCGGGCAGTCCGGCATCAGCACGATCACCCGTTTCGATCTGGGGAAGCTCGACGCGCGCATCGCGGGCGAGGTGAAGGACTTCCAGCCCGAGCAGTTCATCGACAGGCGCGAAGTGCGCCGGATGGACCTGTTCGCCCAGTACGCGATGGCCGCGGCCGACATGGCGGTGAAGGAGTCCGGCCTGCCCATCGGCCCGGACGCGCCCCATGGCTACCAGCCGGAGCGCGTGGGCGTCATCGTGGGCTCCGGCATCGGGGGCATCTCCTCCCTGGAGGAGCAGCACCGCAAGGGGCTGGAGAAGGGGTTCGACCGGCTGTCGCCCTTCTTCATCATCCAGATGATCATCAACATGGCGCCTGGGCTCATCTCCATGCGCTACAACTGCAAGGGCCCCAACTGGTCCCCGGTGTCGGCGTGCGCCACCAGCGCGCACGCCATCGGCGAGGCCTGGAAGTCCATCCGCCTGGGTGAGACGGACGCGGCCATCGCGGGCGGCGCGGAAGCGGCCATTACGCCCCTGGGCATGGGCGGCTTCTCCGTGATGAAGGCCCTGTCCACGCGCAACGACGACCCGGCGGGCGCCAGCCGTCCCTTCGACAAGGAGCGCGACGGCTTCGTGATGGGCGAGGGCGCGGGCATCGTCGTGCTGGAGGAGATGGAGGCCGCGAAGAAGCGCGGCGCCAACATCCTGGCGGAGGTGGTGGGGTACGGCGCCAACTCGGACGCGTACCACGTCACCCAGCCGGCCCCGGAGGGCGAGGGCGCGGCGCGCTGCATGCGCCTGGCCCTGGCGTCCGCGGGCATGCGGCCGGACGAGGTGGGCTACGTCAACGCCCACGGCACGTCCACGCCGTTCAACGACGCCAACGAGACCAAGGCCCTCAAGGCCGTGTTCGGCGACCACGCGCGCAAGCTGGCGGTGTCGTCCACCAAGTCCATGACGGGCCACATGCTCGGCGCGGCGGGTGGCGCGGAGGCGGTGGTGAGCGTGCAGGTGCTCACCAAGAACGTGCTGCCGCCCACCATCAACATGACGTCGCCGGACCCCGACTGCGACCTGGACTACGTGCCCAACACGGCGCGCGAGGCCCGCGTCGACGCGGTGATGAGCAACTCGTTCGGCTTTGGCGGCACCAACGCGGTGCTCGTCTTCAAGCGCTTCACCTGACGGCCTTCCGGCCCGCTGCTCCCTGAAAAGGAGCGGCGGGCAGGGGCCCTCCTTCCTGGCCCCGCCCTCAAGGCGCGGGCCCCGCCTTCCGGAGTCCGGCCGTGAAAGTCATCCTCGCCTCCGACCATGCGGGCATCGAGCTGCGCCAGGAGCTGGTGGCGCTCCTGAAGGAGCGCGGCACCGACTTCCAGGACCTGGGCCCCCAGACGCGCGAGTCCGTGGACTACCCGGACTTCGCCTCGCAGGTGGCCCGCGCGGTGGGGGCGGAGGCCGGCACGCTGGGCGTGCTGGTGTGCGGCACCGGCATCGGGATGAGCATCGTGGCCAACAAGCACCGGGGCGTCCGCGCGGCCCTGTGCACCACGGAGTTCGAGGCGCGGATGACCCGCGCGCACAACGACGCCAACGTGCTGTGCCTGGGCCAGCGCGTGGTGGGCGCGGGCGTCGCGCGCGGCATCCTGGAGGCCTTCCTCTCCACCGCCTTCGAGGGCGGCCGCCACGAGAAGCGCGTCCAGAAGATTCGCGACGTCGAGGCCCAGCAGCGCTGACGGGCCGTCGAGGCGTCCCTTCGCAGTCCCCTTCGTTCGCACGCCAGGAGGCAACCCCCATGGAGAACACCCGCACGCTGTCCCAGGTGGATCCTGAAATCGCCCAGGTGCTCCGGCACGAGACGGAGCGTCAGGAAGAGGGGCTGGAGCTCATCGCCTCGGAGAACTTCGTCAGCCCCGCGGTGATGGAGGCGGTGGGCTCCGTGCTCACCAACAAGTACGCGGAAGGCTACCCCGGCAAGCGCTACTACGGCGGCTGCGAGGTGGTGGACGTGGCGGAGAACCTGGCCATCGCGCGCGCGAAGGAGCTGTTCGGCGCGGACGCGGTGAACGTGCAGGCGCACTCCGGCAGCCAGGCCAACATGGGCGCCTTCATGGCGCTGATGAAGCCGGGCGACACCATGCTGTCGCTGGACTTGAACTCCGGCGGCCACCTCACCCACGGCGCGTCGTTCAACTTCTCCGGCAAGCTCTACAAGGTCGTCCACTACGGCCTGTCGCGCGACACGGAGACCATCGACTTCGCGCAGGTGGAGTCGCTGGCCCTGGAGCACAAGCCCAAGGTGCTGGTGGTGGGCGCGAGCGCGTACCCGCGCACGCTCGACTTCGCGAAGTTCCGGGAGATCGCCGACAAGGTGGGCGCCGCCATGCTGGTGGACATGGCCCACATCGCGGGCCTGGTGGCCGCGGGCGTGCACCCGTCGCCGGTGCCCTTCGCTGAAATCGTCACCACCACCACGCACAAGACGCTGCGCGGCCCGCGTGGCGGCATGGTGCTGTCGCGCGAGGCCTTCGCGAAGACCATCAACAGCCAGATCTTCCCCGGCATCCAGGGCGGCCCGCTGATGCACGCCATCGCGGGCAAGGCGGTGGCCTTCAAGGAAGCGCTGACGCCGGAGTTCAAGGCCTACCAGAAGCAGATTGTCGCCAACGCGCAGGCGCTGGCGGAGGCGCTGAAGAGCGCGGGGCTGCGGCTGTGCTCGGGCGGCACGGACAACCACCTGATGCTGGTGGACCTGCGCGCCAAGAAGCTCACCGGCAAGGTGGCCGAGGACGTGCTGGGCAAGGCGGGCATCACGGTCAACAAGAACATGATCCCCTTCGACCCGGAGAAGCCCACGACGACCTCCGGCGTCCGGGTGGGCACCCCGGCCATCACCACGCGCGGCATGCGCGAGGCGGAGATGGCGGTGGTGGGCCGGCTCATCGGGCAGGCGCTGGACGCCGCGCAGGACGACGCGGCGCTCGCGCGGGTCAAGGGGCAGGTCAAGGAGCTGGCGCAGGGCTTCCCGCTGTACGCCTCGCGGTTGAAGTAAGCCGCCCGTGCGCTGCCCCTTCTGTCAGGACCCGGAGAACAAGGTCATCGACTCGCGCGAGTCGCACGAGGGCTCCGTCATCCGGCGGCGCCGCGAGTGCCTGGCCTGCAAGCGCCGCTTCACCACGTACGAGCGGGTGGAGGAGCTCTACCCGCTCATCGTGAAGAAGGACGGCCGGCGCGAGGCCTTCGACCGCGAGAAGATGCTCAACGGCCTGAAGAAGGCGTGTGAGAAGCGCCCGGTGTCCGCCGCGCAGCTGGAGGCGACGGTGGAGGACATCGAGCGGATGCTCCAGGGGATGGGTGAGAAGGAGGTGCCCTCCTCATCCATTGGCGAGCACGTGATGCGGCGGTTACAGCAGCTGGACGAAGTGGCCTACGTGCGCTTCGCGTCCGTGTACCGCAGCTTCCGGGACATCTCCGAGTTCATGCACGAGCTGAAGGACCTGCTCGAGGACCAGGAGCGTGAGCGCAAGGCGAAGCCGCCTGTGACTCCGCCCAAGGACGGTTAGGAAGGGCGGTATGCGCTTGCTCACGCGGTCACGGTTGCAGGCGGTGAAGACGCCCCGCTCCAAGCGCGCGGCGGACTTCGACCACGCGGTGGCCGAGTTCTTCATGCGCATCGCGCTGGAGGAGGCCGCCAAGGGGCTGGGCCGCACCAGCCCCAACCCCGTCGTGGGGGCGGTGCTGGTGAAGGGCGGGCGCATCATCGCGCGCGGCCACCACAAGAAGGCCGGCACGGCGCACGCGGAAGTCGTGGCGCTGGAGGCCGCGGGCTCCAAGGCGCGCGGCGCGGACCTCTACACGACGCTGGAGCCGTGCGACCACTACGGGCGCACCCCGCCGTGCAGCCTGGCGGTGCTGGAGGCCGGCGTGCGGCGCGTGTTCAGCGCGTCGTCGGACCCCAACCCGCTCGTCTCCGGCAAGGGCCTCAACCGGCTCAAGCGCGGCGGCGTGGCGGTGGTGACGCACGTCCTCAAGGACGAGGCGGACGCGCTCAACCGGCCCTTCTTCAAGATGATGCGCACGGGCCTGCCCTGGGTGACGCTCAAGGCCGCCGTGACGCTGGACGGGAAGCTCGCCGCGCCGTCGGGTGACTCGCGCTGGGTGACGGGCGAGGCGTCGCGCGCGTGGGTGCACCGGCTGCGCGACCAGGTGGACGCCATCCTCGTGGGTGCCAACACCGTGCGCATGGACGACCCGCAGCTGACGACGCGGCTGCCCGGCGGCGGGGGCAAGGACCCCGTGCGCGTGGTGGTGGACTCGCACCTCAAGCTGTCCCCGGGCCACACCGTCTTCAACCTGCGCAGCCCCGCGCGCACCGTGGTGGCCACGCTGGAGGACCCGGAGGGCCGCCGCGCCCGGCGCTTCCTGGCCCAGGGCGTGGAGGTGTGGAACGTGCGCGCGAAGCAGGACCGCGTGGACCTGAAGGCCGTCCTGAAGCGCGTGAAGAAGGAGGGCCTCAACCACGTGCTCGTGGAGGGCGGCGCGGGCCTGTACGGCACGCTGCTGCGCGAGCACCTGGCGGATGCGCTCGCCCTGTTCCTCGCCCCCAAGCTGGTGGGGGCGGGGGGCCTGTCGTGGGCGGGCGAGCTGGGCGTGAAGGACATGGCCCACGCCCTGGCCGTGAAGGACCTGACGATGGAGAAGGTGGGGGACGACGTCCTCCTGCGCGCCCTGCTCTGACAGGCCAGCGTCCCGCCGGGGCTTTCGTTATAAGTCCCGGTCATGTTCACCGGCCTCATCCAGGACACTGGCACCATCACCCGCGTCACCTCCGGCGCGATGACCGACTTCTGGATTCGCACCTCGCTGGGCGCGGAGGCCTTCGCCCTGGGCGAATCCATCGCCGTGGACGGCGCGTGCCTCACGGTGGTGGAGAAGGGCGGGGACACCTTCCGCGTGCAGGCGGCCCCGGAGACGCTGCGGCGCACCACCCTGGGGGCCCGGCGCACGGGCGACCGGGTGAACCTGGAGCGGGCGCTCGCCCTGGGAGACCGGCTGGGCGGGCACCTGGTGTCGGGCCACGTGGACGCCGTCAGCGAAGTGCTGGAGACGTTCGCGGAGGGCGGCTCGTGGGTGATGGTGTTCCGGCTGCCCCCGGAGCTGGCGCCCTGCTTCATCGAGAAGGGCTCCGTCACCATCGACGGCATCAGCCTCACGGTGAACGCGGTGGATGCCAGCACCTTCCGGGTGCAGCTGATTCCGGAGACGCAGGCGCGCACCACGCTCCACGGCAAGGGCCCCGGGGCCCAGGTGAACCTGGAGGGGGACCTGATTGGGAAGTACGTGGCCCGGCTGTATGCCCTCCGGGGCGCCCCCGAGGCGGCCGGCCAGGGAGCGGGCCTGACGGAGGCGGTGGTGCGGGCGGCGGGTTTCACCCCTCGCGGCTAGGGGCTCGGGTGGTGTAAGGAGCGCGCCATGCCTCGCTATTTCGAAGGGGATTTCCTCCCCCCCCAGGGCCGGTTCGCCATCTGCGTGTCCCGGTTCAACAGCTTCATCACGGAGGAGCTCTTGAAGGGCGCCGTGGACACCCTGGTACGCCATGGCGTGAAGGACGACGCCATCGACGTGTACCGCTGCCCCGGCACCTACGAGCTGCCGGGCGTCACCCGCCGCGTGTCGGAGAGCGGTCAGTACGCGGGCATCATCGTCCTGGGCGCGGTGATTCGCGGCGGCACCCCCCACTTCGACTACGTGGCGGGCGAGTGCGCCAAGGGCATTGGTTCGGTGGCGTTCAGCGCGGCGGCCGGCCCGAAGCCGGCGTCGGTGACGTTCGGCGTCCTGACGTGCGATACCGTCGAGCAGGCCATCGACCGGGCGGGCGTGAAGGCGGGCAACAAGGGCGCGGAGGCCGCCGTGGCCTGCATCGAGATGGTCAACCTCTTCGCTCGCATGCCGGGCGCTGAGCGAAAGGGATAACCGCGATGGGCGCGCGCAGAACGGCACGGGAGCGGGCGCTGCAGGCGCTCTACCAGTTGGAGATGACCCAGGGCGCCACCACGCGGGAGGCCCTGGACTCCGCCTGGGCCGCCTCCGCGGAGGACGGCAAGCCGGAGCCGGACGCGGTGAAGTTCGCCAAGGAGCTGGTGGAGGGCGTGGAGGTGAACCGCGACGAAATCGACGCGCTCATCGAACGCCACAGCCACAACTGGCGCCTGGACCGCATGTCCCGCATCGACCGGAACGTGCTCCGCCTGGGCATCTTCGAATTGAAGTACCGCCCGGACATCCCCCGCAAGGTGACCATCAACGAGGCGGTGGAGCTGGGGAAGAACTTCGGCACCGAGGAGTCGAGCGCCTTCGTCAACGGCCTGTTGGACCGCGTCGCGGTGGCGCTCGGGAAGCCGTGAGCCAGACGCAGACCCTGGACGTGGGCCTGGAGGGCCTGGACGCGCTGAACGGGGTGGACGCCCTCTGCCTCTTCGTGGCCGAGGACGACCGCCCCCTGCCGTCCTCCGCCGGCTACGTGGACTGGCGGCTGTGCGGCGCCCTGTCCCGCGTGCTCCAGGGCGGCTTCTTCACCGGCGTGAAGGACGACTGGCTCCTGCTGCCGTCGGACGGGAAGCTGACCGTGCCGCGCATCTTCGTGGTGGGGCTGGGCTCCCGGAAGCGCCTGGACGCGGCCTCGCTGGGGGAGGCCCTGGCGGGCGCGGCCAAGGTCTTGAGCCGCGCGAAGGTGGAGGCGGTGGCCCTGGAGGTCCCCCAGGGGGCTGGCTTGAGTGACGCGGCCCGCGCGGAGGCGTACCAGCGGCAGTTCCTGCCCGCGTTCAAGGGGGGACGGGTGTCCCTCCTCGCGGACAAGGGGCTTGTCGGATCGCTGTCATCCCGGAAGGGCTGACGCGCAGCGTCCGGGCGGGGGTTCTGCTAGCATCCGGGCCCTGAGGCGCGCGCGATGAAGTTCAAGGTGTTGATCGTCGAGGACTCCAAGGTGTCGCGCGAGCACATCGCCGCGACCGTGGAGGCCGTGGACGGCGTCGAGGCCGTCACCACCGCCAGCGGCTTCGAGGCGCTGAAGCTGCTGCCCCGCCAGCGCTTCGACCTCATCATCACCGACATCAACATGCCCGACATCAACGGGCTGGAGCTCATCAACTTCGTCAAGAAGAACCCCAACTACCGGGACGTGCCGCTCATCATCGTCACCACCGAGGGGCGTGAGCAGGACCGCTCGCGGGGCATGGCGCTGGGCGCGGCCGGCTACCTGGTGAAGCCGTTCCAGCCGGAGGACCTGGAGGCGCTCCTGCGGCGCTTCCTGAAGCCGCTGTGACGCCTGGAGGCAAGGCGCTGGCGGAGTTCGTCGCCGAGGCCACGGAAATCCTGGATGCGCTGGGCCGCGACCTGCTGGCGCTGGACGAGGCGCGCGGGCAGGAGGCGGACCCGGAGCACCTCAACGGCATCTTCCGCGCGGCGCACTCGCTCAAGGGGCTGTCCGGCCTCTTCGGCCAGGAGCGCATCAGCCAGCTGGCGCACGCGGCGGAGGACCTGCTGGACCGGCTGCGGCTGGGCCGGCTGACGCTGGACGACGGCGTCCTGGACACGCTGGTGGACGCGCTGGACACCTTCCAGGCGCTGCTCGGGGAGGCGTCCCGCAGCGAGGAGGGCCAGGAGCTCACCCAGCGCACCCGGGCCATGGAGGACCGGATGGCGCGGCTGGGCTCGCCTCCGCCCGCCGTGGAAGAGGATCCGCTGGAGCGGCTGGAGCTGGACGCGACCGTGCGCGCCGTCTTCACCGAGTACGAGGAGCACCGGCTGCGCGAGAACGTGCGGCGCGGGGTGGCCCTGTGGCGGGTGCGCGCGGCGTTCGACCTCACGGACTTCGACCAGGGGCTCGCGGACCTGAACGCGCGCCTCAAGCCCCTGGGCGAGGTCATCAGCACGCTGCCCTCGTCGCGGCCGGGCGGCGCCAACGGCATCGCGTTCGACCTCATCTTCGGCGCGAAGGTCGGCGCGCGGGCGCTGGAGGACGGCCTCCGGGGCACGCCCGCGGAGCTGGCGCCGCTGTCCGTGCGCCAGCCGGGGGAGGGTGCGGCGGGGCCCGCGTCCGACGTACCTCCGCCGGCTCCCCGACGTGAAGAGGCCGACGCGGAGGTCCTGCTCGCGGACACCGACGAGGAGGACTCCGACGAGGACTCCGAGCCGCCCGTGACGTCCACCAGCCTCGCGACCGTGCCGGCGATTCCGGGGGGAGCCCTCCGCGCATGCGGGCGGTGTCGCCTCCGCCCACGGTGGTCGGGCTCCAGGCCGCCGCGTCCGCGCCATCCCCGCGGGCCGCCCCAAGCCGGAAGAGACGTCCCTGCGCTCGCTCACGCAGACGGTGCGCGTGGACATCGGGCGGCTGGACGGGCTCATCAACATGGTGGGTGAGCTGCTGCTCATCAAGGCGAACCTCCAGCGGCTGGCGGAGACGTCGCGGCAGGACGGGACGGTCGCGCTGTCCAAGCTCTTCGGCCAGGAGCTGTCGCGAGAGACGCGGCAGCTGGAGCGCAAGCTGGAGGCGCTCCAGGAGGGGCTGCTCGAAGCGCGCATGGTCCCGGTGGGCCAGGTCTTCGACAAGCTGGCGCGGCTGGTGCGCAAGATCGCCCGCGAGGCCGGCAAGGAGATCGACTTCGTCAGCTCCGGCGGCGAGGTGGAGCTGGACAAGCTCATCGTCGAGGAGCTCAGCGACCCGCTGATGCACCTCATCCGCAACGCCATCGACCATGGCGCGGAGGGGCCGGAGGCGCGGCTCGGTGCGGGCAAGCCCCGGCGCGCGGTGGTGCGGCTGCGCGCGGAGCAGAAGGGCAACCACGTCGTCATCAGCGTGTCCGACGACGGCTCCGGCATCGACGAGGTGCGCGTGCGCGAGGTGGCGCTCGCGCGCGGGCTCGTCACCCCGTCGCAGGTCAGCGAGATGACGCGGCGCGAGCTGCTCAACCTCATCTTCCTGCCGGGCTTCTCCACGCGCTCCAGCGTCAGCTCGCTCTCCGGACGGGGCGTGGGCCTGGACGTGGTGAAGAACAACCTGGGCAACCTCTCCGGCATCATCGACGTGTGGAGCGAGCGCGGGAAGGGCACGGCCTTCCACCTGACGCTGCCGGTGACGCTGGCCATCGTGCGCGCGCTGGTGGTGGGCGTCAGCGGCCGCACCTACGCGGTGCCGCTCAACAGCGTGCTGGAAATCCTCTCCGTGCAGCCGAGCGACATCCGCACCGTGGAGCGCCGCGAGGTGCTGGACCTGCGCGGCCAGACGCTGCCGTTCCTGCGGCTGGGGCGCCTGTTCCACCTGCCGGAGCGCGAGGTGAACCGCCACTTCGTCGTCGTGGTGGGCTTGGCGCAGCAGCGGCTGGGCATCGCGGTGGACGAGCTGTTCGGCCAGCAGGACATCGTCACCAAGCCCCTGGGCGGCCGCCTGAGCCGCGTGAAGGGCATCTCTGGCGCCACCGACCTGGGCAACCGGCGCACCGTCCTGGTGCTGGATGTCGCGGAACTCCTGGAAGAGGGCATCGCGCACGAGCGGCGCCGCGCTTGAGGCGCCCGCGCCGGGGGCTGCTATCCTCCCGGCCGTGTCCCGTTTCGAAGCCCTGCTCGACGCGTTCTTCTACCGCCCGGACGAGGACGTCGGCGGCCTGCTGGACTTCGCCGCGGGCAGTGACGACCTGGCGCCGCCGCTCCTGGAGGAGGAGCCGGTCGAGTACCTCGCCTTCCGCCTGGAATCCGAGTGCTACGCGGTGCCCATCCTCGCGGTGAGGGAGATCTGCAAGGTGCCGCTGCTCACGGAGATTCCGCGCGCGGAGCCGCACCTCTTGGGCGTGATGAACCTGCGCGGGGAGCTGCTGCCCGTCTACGACGTGAAGCTGCGGCTGCGGCTGGCGGAGGCGCCCCCGCTGGTGGCGGGGCGGACGCGGGCCTGCCGCCCCGGGCCGCGCGCATCCTCGTGCTCAAGATGGACGACGGGCCGCGGGCGTGTGGGTGGACTCGGTGGCGGGCGTGGTGCGGCTCAAGCCGTCCATGGTGGAGCTGTCGCCCGCGGGGCTGCGCGGGGACCGCGACTGCGTGGCGGGGCTGGGGCGCAAGGGCTCGCAGCTCTACATCCTGTTGGATCCGGAGCAGGCGCTCGCCCCATGACGGACCCCGTGAACCTGCTGACCCGCCGCCCGCGCGGCGACGCGCCCGGCGACGCGCCGGTGGCCGAAGCGGAGGTGCAGCTGTGCGCCTTCTTCGTGGGCAACGAGGAGTACGTGCTGGACATCATGCGCGTGGAGGAGATCCTCCCGCCCCAGCGCGTGATTCCCATTCCGCACGCGCCCGCCTTCGTGGAGGGCGTGCTGCACCTGCGCGGCGCGATGCTCCCGGTGGTGGACCTGCGGCGGCGCCTGCTGGGCCAGCCCGCGCAGGAGACGCGGCGCACGCGGATGCTCGTGTGCCGGCTGGGCGCGCG
>NZ_JBKGHJ010000959.1:0-1515 GCF_046520365.1 Corallococcus sp. 4LFB | reverse complement strand
CGCGCGTGCGAAGCGCGTTCGGCGTGGAGCTGCCGCTGCGCGCCCTCTTCGAAGCGCCCACCGTCGCATCCCTCGCCATGAGGGTGGACGAGGCCCGGCGCGTGAAGCAGGGCGACGCGGTGCCGAAGCTCGTGGCGGTGGAGCGCACAGCGAATGACCTGCCGCTGTCGTTCGCGCAGCAGCGCCTGTGGTTCCTGGATCAGCTCCAGCCCGGGAGCGCGTCGTACAACATGACGTCCGCGGTGCGGCTGTCGGGCACGCTGGACGTGCCGGCCCTGGAGCGGACGTTCCTGGAGCTCGTGCGCCGGCACGAAGCCCTGCGGACGACCTTCCAGACCCGTGACAGTCAACCGGTCCAGCGCATCTCCGCCCTTGGCGCGTCCGTCCTGGAGCAGGTCTCCGTCCAGGGCCAGACCCCCGCCGACCAGGACGCCGAAGCACGCAAGCGCGTGGAGGCAGAGGCCGCGCGTCCGTTCGACCTCGCTCGGGGCCCCTGTTCCGCGCGACGCTGCTGCGGCTGACGGACACGGAGCACGTGTTGGTGCTGGTGATGCACCACATCGTGTCGGACGGCTGGTCCATGGACGTGCTGGTCCGGGAAGTGGCGGCCCTGTACGGCGCCTACTCCCAGGGCCGCGCGTCGCCACTGCCGGAGCTGCCCGTGCAGTACGCGGACTACGCGGCGTGGCAGCGCGGCTGGCTGCACGGCGAGGTGTTGGAGAAGCAGTTGTCCTGGTGGCGTGGACAGCTGGAGGGAGCCCCGCACGCGCTGGAGCTGCCCACGGACCGCCCGCGTCCGGCGGTGCAGGGCATCTCCGGTGCGAGGACCGCGCTCCAGCTCCCCAGGGCCCTGGAGGAGGCGGTGCTCAAGCTGGCGCGCCAGGAGGGCGCGACGCCCTTCATGGTGGTGCTGGCGGCATGGCAGGTGTTGCTCGCGCGCTACAGCGGACAGCAGGACATCAGCGTGGGCACGCCCATCGCGGGTCGTAACCGCACGGAGCTGGAAGGCCTCATCGGCTTCTTCGTGAACACGCTGGTGCTGCGCACGAAGCTGGAGTCCGGCACGAGCTTCCGGCAGGTGCTGCGCCAGGTGCGCGAGACGACCCTGGGCGCCTACGAACACCAGGAAGTGCCGTTCGAGAAGCTGGTGGAGGAGCTCAAGCCGGAGCGCGACCTGAGCCGCTCGCCGCTCTTCCAGGTGATGTTCACGTGGCAGACCGAAGCGGTTGCCACGAACACCTCGGGAGAGGTGCGTCCGAACAGCAGCCTCACCCTGCGTTCGCTCCAGACGGAAGGGACGACCGCGAAGTTCGACCTGACGCTGGGAGTGGCGGAGACGGGCCAGGGCCTCGCGGCATCGCTCGAGTACAGCACGGACCTGTACGACGCGGAGACGGCGCAGCGGATGCTGAGCCACCTGGGCACGTTGCTGGCCGGCATCACGCGGAACGCGGACGCGAACCTCTGGAGCCTGCCGTTGCTGGAGGCCGAGGAGCGTCAGCAGGTGCTGGAGCG
>NZ_JBKGHJ010000958.1:0-1524 GCF_046520365.1 Corallococcus sp. 4LFB | reverse complement strand
CAGCCGCGCCAGCCGCAGCGTCATCGGCGGCTCCACGTCCGAGACGACGACGTGCAGCGGGGGCTTCGCGGGGGAGGCCGCGGGCACGCCCGTGCTGACCCGGTAGCTCCAGGCCAGGTCCGCCGGCAGGAGGCCCGCGCGGCTGTACAGCGGCGGCGCGGCCAGCACCGCCACGCGGGGGCAGTCGCGCAGCAGGTCCACCAGCTCCCCGGGCACCAGCCCCGTCAGGTCATCGCGCAGGGGCATGGTGCGCGAGGCGTCATAGCGCCCCTGCACCTGGCCCCCCGGCCCGCGCACCACCGTCACCGTGCGCTCGGCCTCCACCGCCGCCGCCAGCACGCAGCCTTCCGGCACGGGCACCTGGAGGCTCTCCGCCACCACCTCCATGGCTTCCCGGAAGGCCCCGGCGTGGCCCGCGCTCACCGCCAGCGTCTGGAAGGCCACCGCCCTGGCGTCGCGCGCGTCCGCGTTCACGCGCAAGAGCGGCTCCGCCTCCGCGATGGTCTGCCGGAGCACCCGCTGGCCCTCGCGCCAGTCGCGGTCCACCTCGAAGCGTCCCCGGATGAGCGTGGCCAGCACGCGCCGCCCGCGTTCTCCCGCAGCGGCGACACCCGGCTCAGCTCCGCGCCCAGGCGTGCCGCGTCGGACGGCCGTGGCGCCAGGCGCGCCAGGTCCGCGAGGATCCACGCCCCCTGGAGCCCGGGGGACTGACCGCACGCCAGCGACTCCTCCAGCTCCTGCCGGGCCTCCTGCGGGCGGAAGCGCATCAGCGCCAGCGAGGCCAGGTTGAGGTGCGCCTGCGTGCGCGCCTTGCAGTCATCGGGCTGACGGGCCAGGGACTCGGTGAGGTAGGCGCGCGAGAGCGCCACCCGCACCTGGAAGCGCGTCGCGTTGGCCAGCATCACCAGCGCTGCGCCCTCGCGGTCCCATTCGCCCAGCGCGGCGGCCTCCTGCCACGCGGTGCTCGCGGACTCCTCCGCCTCCACCAGCCGGTTCGACGCGGTCGCGCGGCTGCTCAGCTTCAGGAGCACGTCCACGCATCTCAGGGGCAGCTTGTGCGCGTGGCAGTCCTTCAGCGCCTCCCGCAGCCGGTCCCCGGCCTGGGCCCCCTGTCCCGCCAGGTCGTCCAGCCGCGCCTCCTCCATCGCCACCCGCGAGAGGACCCACGGATCCGTCTCCCCCACCGTCAGGGCGCGCAGCTCTTCATGCGTGCGCGCCACGCCCGGCGTGCGCAGGAGCGCGCCCAGCAGCACGTCCTTCGCCGTGGCCTCCTGGCGCAGCCGTTCAATGAGGCTCGCCGGACTGGGATGCGCGTCCTGCACCAGCTTCGCGTACTCCCGCGCGAGCGCGCCCGGCGCGTGAAGTCCAGCGCCGCCACCCGCCGCACGGTGTCCTCCAGCACGGTGCCTCCGGCCGCGTGGTCCAGCACCCGGGCCAGCGGCAGCAGCGCCTCCACCCGGGCGGGGTCCTCCGCCGTCGCCAGCAGCTCGTAGAAGGACTCGCGCGCCAGGCCCGGGAAGCGGG
>NZ_JBKGHJ010000957.1:0-1534 GCF_046520365.1 Corallococcus sp. 4LFB | reverse complement strand
GCTGTGCGGCGGCACCGCGCGCATGCCGGGCCTGGCCGAGCAGCTGTCGAAGGACCTGAACCTGCCGGTGCGCGTGCTGGCGCTGCCGGCGGACGCGGCCGCGATGATTGGCCCCCAGGAGACGCCGTCCGCGGCGCAGGCGTACGCGCTGGCCATGCGCGGCAACGCGGCCGGGGTGAAGGCGCCGCGCTTCAACCTGCGCCGGGGTGAGTTCGCCTTCAAGGGCGGCTACGACTACGTGAAGGACCGGCTGGGCCTGCTGGCCTCCTTCGCGGTGACGCTGCTGCTCCTGCTCATCGCCTTCGGAGTGGTGCGCAACACGGTGCTGTCGCGCCGCGAGGCGGAGGTGGACGCGGTGCTCTGCAAGACGACCCAGCGCATCCTGGGCACCTGCGAGACGAACTACGACCGCGCCCTCAACATGCTCAAGGGCGTGGAGAGCCCCGCCGCGGCGCTGCCCGCGATGTCCGCCGTGAACCTCCTGGCGGAGGTCACCCAGCGCGTCCCGCCGGAGGTGCCGGTGAAGTTCGACCGCATCCAGGTGGACCTGGACCGCATCATGCTCCAGGGGGAGACGGACAGCTCCAAGCAGGTCGACACGCTCTCCGCCGCCTTGAAGGGCCACCGCTGCTTCAAGGACGTGAAGGAGGGCAAGGTGGAGAAGACTCGCGACGGGCAGAAGTGGACCTTCCGCCTGGACGTGCAGGTGCAGTGCCCCGGCGAGCAGCAGGGGGGAGAGACCTGACCATGGGAAAGCTCAAAGAACTCTTCGCGCCCCTCCAGACGTGGTTCGAGCGGCTCTCCGACCGCGAGCGCAAGCTCGTGACGCTGGCCGGCTCCGCGGTGCTGGTGTTCGTGCTCTTCGTCACCCTCTTCAGCTTCGCCAACAGCGCGCAGGGCTACCGTCGGCGCACGCAGGACAAGCTGGCGAAGCTGCGGGAGGTGCAGGCCCTGGCGACGAGCTACGGCGAGGCCCAGGCGGAGCGGCAGAACGTGGAGCAGCAGCTCACGCAGAGCAACGTGCGGCTCATCACCTACATCGAGGACAAGGCCACCGCCGCGGGCCTCACCGTCCCCAACATGACGCCCAAGGGCGACGTGGGCGTGGGGGACGGGAAGATCATCGAGAGCTCCGTGGAGCTGACCTTCACGGACGTGGACCTGCGCAAGCTGACGGACTTCCTGCGCACGGTGGAGACGGGCCCGGGCATCGTGAAGGTGAAGTACCTGCGCGTGGAGCCCCGGCCCGCCACGGACACCCTGACGGCGTGGACGACCGTCGCCACCTACCGGATGAAGCAATAGCCCATGGCCACTGAATCCAAGATCGCCCGCTGGAAGCTCGTCGTGGGCTACACCGCCTTCGCGGTGGTGGCGTTCGTCCTCTGCCTGCTGCTCACGTTCCCGTACGACGCGGTCCGCACGCGGCTGGTGACGGAGGCCGCGGCCCACGGGCTCGCGGTCCGCATCGGCGGCCTGCGCCCCGGCCTCTCCGGCGTCACCGCCACCCACGTGCGCGTGAGCAAGCCGCCCA
>NZ_JBKGHJ010000956.1:0-1538 GCF_046520365.1 Corallococcus sp. 4LFB | reverse complement strand
CGCGGGCAGGGCTTCGTTCGTCGGCGTCGGCGCCGCGCTCTATGGCGCGCTGTGGCTGGCGGTCTTCTGCGTGGCGAGCGGCCCTCCGGGTTCGAGGCGCTGGAGCCAGGGAGCGCCCTGTTCGCGGGCCTCGTGCTCTGGGCGGTGGCGCTGGGCGCGGTGGTGGCGGTGGCGTCGTCCTCGGAGGCCGTCCGGGCGCTGTATCCCCGCGCGGCCCCGGTGTTCGAGACGCTGGCGCACGCGGTGGTCGCCAGCGGTGCGCTCGCGGGGGCCCTCGGCGCCTTCTCGACCTTCCCGGGCGAGCAGCCCTGGGTGGACGTGGCATCCGTCTGCGCGCCCTTGCTGGCGTCGCTCGTCTTCTTCCTGCTGGAGTTCCGGCGCAGGGCGCTGGTGCATCCGGCCGTCATGGCCGCGCTGCTCGCGGGGGCGCTGGTCGCGCACATGCAGGCCCCTGGCACGCCGGCGTGGTGGTGCTTCGGCGTCGCGGTGGTGGCGTCCGGGCTGCTGCTCCTGGCGCGCGCGACGGCCTCCGGCGTCTTGCGCAACCGGCTGCTGGCCTGGGGCGTCGTCGCCTCCCTGGCGACCCTGCCCGCCTTCGCGGTGGTGGACTGGACGCAGGGGACGGACCTGCCCTGGCCCCGGGCGTTCACGGGCGCGGTCATCGCGTTCGCGGCCCACCTCGCGGGGCGGTGGAGGTGGCGGGGGCTCCACTATCTGGGCGGGGTCGCGCTGCTCTTCGGAGGGCTCGCGGCCGTGGGCGCGCCCCGGTGGCTTGATTCCAGCGCGGCGAACCTCTGCGTCTTCGCGCTCGCGGCGGTGCTGTACGGCCTGGTTGGGTGGGCGCAGTCCGCGTGGGCGGAGCGCCAGGGCCTGCGTGACGCGCTCCGTCCCCTGGAGGACCTGTCGCTGGGCATCGCCGCGCTCGGGGTGGTGCGGGCCCTGGGTGTCGCGCCCGTGCTGCCGGATGCGCTCGCCCAGGTCACGGGGGTCCATGCGACGCTGCTCGCCTGCGCCCCCACGGCGGTGGCGACGGGCGTGCTGTTGCTCCGCGTCCGGCGCGAGGGCAGCCGGCTCGTGAGCTTCCTCGCGGCCACGGGGCTCGCGCTCACGGTGTCCCAGGCCCTGGGCACCGTCTCCGACTTCGGCTCGGCGCGGGCCGCCCTCGTGTCGTCGGGCCTGGGCTTCGGATTCGCGCTCCTCGCACTGCTTCACGGCCCCGACATCGAACGGGCGAAGGGCCGGCGGATGCTGGACGTCCTCCCCCTGCCGTTCGGCGCGCGGGGACGTCCGCTCTTCACGGATGGCTTCGCGGGCGCGGCGCTCGTGCAGGCCCTCTTCACGGTCGTCACGCTCCTCAACTGGTCCACCGTGCCCACCAGCGCCGAGCGGCCCGAGGCCCTGCTCGCCGGAGCCCTGCTCACGGCCGGCGCGCTCCTGGCGTTCGTGTCGCGCGGCTTCGTGGCCTTCGCCCTGCGGGGCTCGGTGGGCACGCTCGCCGCGGGCGGCGCGTTCATCGCGCTCACCGGGGTCGTCAATCG
>NZ_JBKGHJ010000955.1:0-1539 GCF_046520365.1 Corallococcus sp. 4LFB | reverse complement strand
CGGGCGCGGCCCCGGCCTGGGCATCCATGGCGGCGCGAGCGGCGCGCTTGCCCTCTTCAATCAGCTTCTTGACCTTCTGCCCGCCCTTGCGGCCGATCTCCTCATAGAAGTTCGGACCGCGGGTGGCCTTGACGCGATCGCCGCCCTTCTTGCCGATCTCCTCGTAGAACTTGGCGCCGCGCTCGGCCTTCACGGTCTCGCCGCCCTTGCGGCCGATCTCCTCGTAGAAGGAGCGACCGCGCTCGGCCTTCACCGTGGCGCCGCCCTTGCGGCCGATGGTCTCGTAGAACTCGCGACCGCGCTCGTTGCGGACCGTCTCGCCGCCCTTACGCCCCGCCTCGGCCACCGTCATGCTGCCCTTGTTGTCCTTGTCCGACATGTCCGTGTCTCCTCTCATGACTGCCCAACCCCGTCCGCGCCTTGGTGTCCCTTGCCTGAAACCTTGGGACGGAAGCGCCCCGATGCAAGCAAGCTCCGTACACCGCCAGCCGTTCTCTTCTGACATTGCATGCATAATCCCCAAGGATTTCGCGCGCTTGTCAGGGCCGCTAGGCATCCGGACGGGACAGGTGATTGCCCGGCAGGACGCTCTCGTTGTTCACAACAATTCAGGTCACGTTGCCGATTCCCTGCTCGGATCCCACCTTGTGCGCAACGCCTGACACATGGGTCCCGTGGGCGATGGATGGGGGAGGTTTCCTTGGCGAGCAGCAGCGGTCTGAAGACCTGGTTGCGCATCCTGGCGCCCTTGGTCGTTTCCATTGGCGGTCTGGTGATGCTCCGGCTGTTGGGGCCGGACTTCATCGATCAGCGCACCATCCGGGAAGTGTTGCTCCCCCTGGGCGACTACGCCCCCCTGGCCTACGTGGCCTTCCTGGCCGTGAGGCCCCTGACGCTCCTGCCGGGACAGGTCCTCACCGCGGTCGGCGGGATGATGTTCGGGACCCTCGCCGCGACCCTCTATTCACTAACGGGCAGCTTCCTGTCCGCCACCCTGCTCTACTTCGTTGCTCGCAAGCTGGGCACGCGGCCCATGCAGCGGATGTGTGGCAGCAAGTACCCGGCGATCGCCAAGGCGGCGCGGCGGCACGACTTCCAGTTCACGTTCCTGGCGTGCCTCAACCCGCTGTGCCCCACGGACATCATGCTGATCGCCGGCGCGGCGAGCGGCGCGCGCTTCTGGCCGTCCGTCCTGGGCGTCGTGCTGGGGACCATCCCGGGGACCTTCCTGACCGCGCAGTTCGGCAGCGGGCTCGCGCAGGGCCGCACGTTGATGACGGCTGTCTCCGCGGTGGGCATGGTGGTGTCGCTGGTGCTGGGCGTCATCTTCGGCCGGCGGTTCTACAAGGAGGTCAACGAGGCGCCAGTGGAGGCCCCCGTGCCCGAAGCGGAAGGCGCGCGCGGCCTGCCCGGCGCGAAGGTGCCGCTCACCACGCCGTGACGGCGCGCGGCTCCTCCACCAGGTGCTGGAGGAGCGCGCGGACGCGGGGCACGGACTGGCGCCCCGGCAGGCACAGCGCGTGGACCGGCGGCCCTTCC
>NZ_JBKGHJ010000954.1:0-1542 GCF_046520365.1 Corallococcus sp. 4LFB | reverse complement strand
TCAAGGACCTGGCGGAGCAGACCACGGTGACGCTGGGCATGGTGGCGCTGGTGGGCGGCGCGGCGGCGTACCTGCGGCTGTCGTCGCTGCTGGCCGGCGTGGCGTGCGGCGCGACGCTGGCGCTCATGGGCGGGCGCACCGCGGAGCGGGTGTCGCGGGCGCTTTCGCGGGTCGAGCGTCCCACGTACCTGGTGCTGGTGTTCCTGGTGGGCAGCCACATCCACGCGCGCGACCTGTCCGCGTGGGCGCTGTTGCCCGCGTTCGTGGGGCTGCGCTTCGTGGGCAAGGTGCTGGGCGGCACGTTCGCGCAGCGGCTCACGCGGGGCGTGTTGGACCTGCCGCCGCGCTTCGGCTACGCGCTCATCTCCCAGGGCGGGCTGGCGCTGTGCCTGGTGGCGGAGTACGTGCTGCTGGTGCCGGGCTCGCTGTCGCAGCGGGTGCTGGACGTGGTGGCGGTGGGCGCGGTCGTCAACGAGATGCTCGCGCACGGGGCCTTCCGGCACGTGCTGGCCGCGGAGCCCCGGGCCACGCCCATGCGGGACACGCCCCCCACCGGTGGCGCGGGGGTGGCCGCGTGAAGGGGTCCATCTTCCGGTTGCTGCTGCTCATGGCGCTGCTCGCGGCCATCACCCAGGCCCAGTCGGTGCGCGCGGACGCGGGCACGCCGGTGCTGCTGGCGGCGGGCGCGCTGCTGTTGTGCGGCCTGTTCGCGGGCAAGGTGGCCAGGGGCCTGGGCCTGCCGCGCCTCACCGGCTACCTGCTGGTGGGCGTGGCGGTGGGGCCGTACGCGCTGGGCTTCATCCCGAACGCGGGCGTGAAAGGGCTGGAGCTGGTGAAGGGGCTGGCGGTGAGCCTCATCGCGCTCGTCGCGGGGACGGAGCTGCACCTGGGGCTCATCCGCCGGGTGGGCACGCGCGTGGCGCTGCTCTGCGCGGCGGTGTGCGGGGTGACGTTCGCGGTGTGCTTCGGGGCGACGTTCGCGCTCAAGCCCGTGCTGCCGTTCCTGGCCCCCATGACGGTGCCGCAGGCGCTGGCGGTGAGCGCGCTGCTGTCCACGGTGGTGGTGTCGTTCTCTCCCACGGTGACCATCGCCATCGTGCAGGAGACGGCCGCGCGCGGCCCGTTCACGGAGTTCCTGATGGCGCTGGTCATCATCGGGGACCTGTTCGTGATGGTGGCCTTCGGCCTGGCGGCGGGCGTCACCCGCGCGACGTTCGGCAACGGCCTGGACCTGCCCGCGCTGGTGGGCGGGGTGGGGTGGGAGCTGTTCGGCTCCGTGGCGGTGGGGTGCCTGCTGGCGGTGGCGATGCTCCTGTACATGCGGGGCGTCAACCGCGAGCTGCCGCTGTTCCTCGTCGGCCTGTCGTTCGCCGCGGCGGAGGGCGGCGCGCGGCTGCACCTGTCGCCGCTGCTGGTGTCGCTGGCGGCCGGGGCGCTCATCGCCAACCTGGACGAGCGCGAGGGCCGGCGCATCCACCACGCCATCAACCAGGCGGGCCTGCCGGTGTTCGCGCTCTTCTTCGCCGCGGCGGGCGCGGGGCT
>NZ_JBKGHJ010000953.1:0-1545 GCF_046520365.1 Corallococcus sp. 4LFB | reverse complement strand
CCACCGTCCCCGCGTCGAACAGGTCCGTGTTGTACTCAATCGACCCGGAGAACCCCTCCGCCGTGTCCGACAGCGACAGCGTCAGCTCGTACTTGGCCGTGCGGTCATCGGCTTCAATGGGACGCAGCGACAGCCCGGGCAGTTGCTGTTCGGTCAGGAGCTGCTGCTGAAGCGCGAACATGACCTGGAACAGCGGTGAACGGCGCAGGTCCCGCTCAGGGCTCAGCGCGTCCACCAGCTTCTCGAACGGGACGTCCTGGTGGGCGAAGGCACCGAGCGTCGTCTCACGCACCTGCGCCAGCACTTCGCGGAACGTGGGCGCGCCGTCGAACCGCGTGCGAAGCACGAGCGTGTTGACGAAGAAGCCGATGAGCCCTTCGAGCTCCGTCCGGTCGCGGCCCGCGATGGGCGTGCCCACGCTCACGTCGTCCTGCCCGCTGTAGCGGGACAGCAGCACCTGCCACGCGGCGAGCAGCAACATGAACGGCGTGACGCCCTCACTCCTGCCGAGCCCCCGCAGCGTCGCGGACAGCTCCGCAGACAGGGCCACCGGCAACCGCGCGCCCCGGTAGGACTGCACCGCCGGGCGCGGCCGATCCGTCATCAGCTCCAGCGCGGGAGGCGCGCCCGCGAGCTGCCCCGTCCACCACGCGAGCTGCGACTCCAGCGCGTCACCCTGCAACCAGCCGCGCTGCCATGCCGCGTAGTCCGAGTACCGCACCGGCAGCTCCGGCAGCGACACGGGCTGGCCCGTGCGGAACGACTCGTAGAGCGCGGTCAGCTCTCGCACGAGCACGCCCATGGAGGCGCCATCGGAGACGATGTGGTGCATCGTCAGCAGCAACAGGTGTTCGCGCTCCGCGATCCGCACCCACGTCGACCGGAAGAGGGGGCCCTTCGACAGGTCGAACGGACGGCGCGCCTCTTCGCCCGCGAGCCGCAGGGCTTCGGCTTCACGCTCCGCGCCGGGCAGACCTTCCAGGTCGATTCGCGTCAGCGGGATTTCGGCATCCGTGAGGACGACCTGGGCGGGCCGGCCTTCCTCGGAGCGGATCACGGTCCGCAGCGCGTCGTGACGACGCACGAGCGCATGCAGCGAACGCTCCAGCGCCGGCACGTCCAGCGCTCCCTCCAGCCGGACGGCGGCGGGGATGTTGTACGAGGCGCTTCCCGGCTCGAACTGATCAATGAACCAGAGTCGCTGCTGCGCGAAGGACAGCGGCGCCGCGCCTTCCCAGCGTCCAGCGACCAGCGGCGGACGGCCCTCGGCCTTCGGGCCGCGACGGGCCTCGTCCACTCGCGCGGCGAGCCCCGCGACGGTGGGGGCTTCGAAGAGGGCGCGCAGCGGCAGTTCCACGCCGAAGACGGAGCGCACGCGCGAAATCGCCTGCGTCGCCAGCAGCGAGTGCCCGCCCAGCTCGAAGAAGTTGTCCCGCGCGCCGACGCGTCCGACGCCCAGCACCTTCGCCCACTCCGCCGCCAGCACCTCTTCCGTCGGCGTCCTCGGCGCCACGTACGCGCCCGAGACTTCCACTCCTGCTTCCG
>NZ_JBKGHJ010000952.1:0-1546 GCF_046520365.1 Corallococcus sp. 4LFB | reverse complement strand
TCCACCGTGGCGGTGAAGCGGCCCCAGACGTCCGGCCCCAGGCGGCCCAGGCTGCTCTGGGACGGCCAGCGCCCCGCGGCCTCCATCACCAGCGGCTTCACGCCCAGGCCGTCGGCCACCTCCACCGCGTCCACCGCGAAGGTGCGCGGCGGCAGGCCCGCGGCCGTCTCCAGCGGCTGGAGCCCCTGCGCCAGGGCAGGGTCCACCGCCAGGCGGGAGAAGGGCTCGCGCGTGCCCAGCACGAAGGGGCCGGTGATGCTCGAATCGCCCTGCGTCACCTGCACCGCCAGGAGCGGCCAGTCCCCCAAGGGCTCGCGGCTCAGCTCCACCACCTGCGCCTCGCGCACCGCGTCCGTCGAGCGCAGCTCCGCGTCGTAGGCCGCCCGGGGACGCGACGCGGTGAAGGTCACCTCGCGGCGCAGCGGCTCCACCGTGAGGGCGTACGGGGCCAGCACGTCCTGCCCCAGCGTCACCGAGCAGCCCGTCTCACCGGACAGCAGCAGCGTGCGCAGGGGCGGCGCCACCGGGCCCACCGTCAGGGGCGGGGCCGGAATCTCGGGCCAGGAGCGATGCCCTCCCGAGGGCTCCGGCACGCGCGCGCTCCCGGCGGGCACGGGCGGCTCGCCGTCGAAGCAGTGGGTGGACACGAGCGACAGCGGCCGCGTCACGTCCAGCACCACCGGTACCGCCCGGTTCCCCAACCGCCCTGCCACCGTCAGCCGCAGCGCGGGCGACGACAGGAGGGGCAGCGTCTGTCCCACGAAGCTCGTGGGACGTGAAGGGCCCGCGGGCGCGGCGGAGTGACACCCCGCGCCCAGCAGCACGCATCCCGCCAGCAGCACGCCGCGCATGGAGGGCGGACCGTCCCTACCGCGCCTTCTTGGTGAAGTCGTCCACGCGGGTGCCCTCGGGCGGGTTCAGCTTGAAGCTGTCCGCCGCGATGCCCACGTTCGTCTTCAGGTTCAGGAAGGCGATGGTGTTCTCGCTGCCGTCCGGATCCACCACCGTGCTCTTGAGCACCTGCGCCGTCGCGGGGTCCACCTCCAGGCGCACCTGGCGGAAGCGCGGCTCCTCCTTGAGCGGATCCAGCACCAGCAGCGTGCCCTTGCAGTCCTTGCACGCGCCCTGGGTGATGGCGAACTCGTCCGCCAGCTTCCCCTGGCCGAAGAGGAACGTCACCGACGCGGACAGCTTGCTGGTGTCCATCGCCGCCACCGACAGCGTCTGCGCTTCCGGGTCGTGCATGTACACCTTGTTGCCCGCGAGCACGAACGTCCGCTTGGACGGGTTCTCGTACTCCCAGCGCATCAGGCCCGGCTTCTTGTAGGTCACCGTGCCGGTGGACGTCTGCGTGCGGCGGAAGGCCTTGTACTTGTAGTCCTGCTTGAAGCCCGCCTTGAAGTCGCCCGTCTTCTCGTAGAAGGCCTGCATCCGGTCCACGAGCGTCTTCACCTCGGGCGCCATCGGCTTCGGCGCGGGCTTCGCGGCCACGCTCGCGTCGCCGGACTTCGCGGCGGGGGGCATGGCGGCCGCGCCAGCATCCTTG
>NZ_JBKGHJ010000951.1:0-1563 GCF_046520365.1 Corallococcus sp. 4LFB | reverse complement strand
CGCCCGCCCCGCCGAGGTGTCCGGCGAGCGCCGCACGCCGCGCGAGGCGCGGGAGGCCCGCGAGCCGCGCAACAGGGAGGGCCGCGAGAAGGACAAGGACAAGCGCCGCCAGGAGCCGCCCCGCCGCGAGAAGCGCGACGAGGAGAAGGAGAAGCCCAAGCAGCGCAAGACGGACAAGATTGAAGACCTGCTGAAGGTGGGCCAGGAGGTGGTGGTCCAGATTTCCAAGGACCCCATCGGCACGAAGGGCGCGCGGCTCACGTCGCACATCTCCATCCCCGGCCGTCACCTGGTGTTCATGCCCACGGTGGACCACGTGGGCATCAGCCGCCGCATCTCCAACGAGAAGGAGCGCCGGCGGCTGCGTGAAATCGTGGACCGGCTGCGGCCGCCCGGCACGGGCTTCATCGTGCGCACCGTGGCGGAGAACGTTCCCCAGGAGAAGCTGGAGAGCGACATCCGGTTCCTCATCGAGGTGTGGAACCAGGTGGTGCGCCGCAACGAGAAGCGCGGCGGACCAGGCCTCCTGCACCCGGACCTGGACCTCATCCTGCGCGCCACGCGCGACCTGTTCGCCCACGACGTGGAGAAGCTCGTCGTGGACGACGCGGAGGAGTACGAGCGCATCCAGGGCTTCGTCACCGCGCAGGACCCGGCGCTGCGCGACCGCGTGGTGCTGCATGAAACCGACGAGCCCGTCTTCGACGCCTACGGCATCGAGCAGGAGCTGCAGCGCGCCACCCAGCGCAAGGTGTGGCTGAAGAGCGGCGGCTACCTCATCATCGACCAGGCGGAGGCGCTCACCGCCATCGACGTCAACTCGGGCCGCTACGTCGGCAAGAAGAGCCTCGAGGAGACCATCACCAAGATCAACGTCGAGGCGGCCAAGGAGATCGTCTACCAGCTCCGGCTGCGCAACATCGGCGGCATCATCATCTGCGACTTCATCGACATGGAGAAGGCGCAGAACCGCGACAAGGTCTTCAAGTCGCTGCAGGAAGCGCTGGGCCGCGACAAGGCCAAGACGAACGTGCTGCGCATCTCCGAGCTGGGCCTGGTGGAGATGACGCGCAAGCGCGTGCGCGAGTCCATTGGCCGCGTGCTGCACGAGGACTGCCCGTACTGCGACGGCAAGGGCTTCGTGAAGACGGCGACCACGGTCGCGTACGAAATCTTCCGGGAGATCCGCCGCGAGGCGCCGGGCTACAAGGACTCCACGCTCGTCATCAACTGCAACGCGGAGGTCGCGCGGCTCTTGCAGGGCGAGGAGCGCAACGAGCTGCGGCACCTGATGGACCGCTACAACAAGTCCATCCAGGTGAAGGCGCAGCAGAACTACCACCGCGAGCAGTACGACATCTACGGCCGGTCGGCCACGGGCCCCGAGCACAAGGTGGCCTCGTCGCCGGGCTCCGGTGACGGCGAGCTGGCGATGCAGCAGCGCCGTCCGGAGAGCAACTACGGCGGCCGTCAGGACCAGGGCCGCCGTGGCGGCGGCCGGGACCGCGACCGTGAGCGGGGCGGCGGAGAGAACCGTGGCGGCGGAGAGAACCGTGGCGGCGG
>NZ_JBKGHJ010000950.1:0-1580 GCF_046520365.1 Corallococcus sp. 4LFB | reverse complement strand
GACGGGTTCGCGCATGGGGATGGCCCCGCCCCGGGGGTCCACCCCGGCGGGAGCGCAGGCCGCGCCGCGTGGGACGTCCAACGCGAACAGCCCGGCGCCGGTGGCCGCGAACCGGGCCCGGCCCCCTGCCCCCCGCCAGGTGGAGCCGGAGCTTCCGCCCAAGGGCATGTCTGGGGGGATGAAGGCGGCGATCATCGGCGTGCCGTTGCTGCTGATTGGCGCGGGCGTGGCGGTGGTGATGACGCGCGGAGGGGGTGAGACGACGCCGACGCAGGCCCCCGTGGCGATGACGCCTCCGAGAGCGCCTGTCGAAGCGCCGCCCGCGCGGGTGCAGGAGCCGGCAGCGACGCCTCCTCCGGCGGCGCTGCCGCAGGACGTGACGGTGGAGTTCACCTCCACGCCGTCCGGCGCGGCCATCTTCGACGGGGAGGCACAGATTGGCACCACGCCCACGAAGCTGATGCTTCCGCGTGAGAAGACCTCCGTGCTGCGCTTCAAGCTCGCGGGGCACCAGGACGCGGAGAAGACGCTGGACTACAGCCGGCTCGCGGACACGTCGGAGCAGCACGTGAGCGTGCGCCTGGATCCCGTGCGCGCCGCGCCGCCGTCCCGGCCCTCGAAGCCGTCGAAGCCCTCCGGGGGGAACGACCCGGGCATCGGCGTGTTCGAGTAGGACGAGGGTTCGATTCCCTCCGCCGCCATCCCGAGAAGCCCAGCAATCTTAAAGGGTTGCTGGGTTTTTCTTTGTCCTCGTTTTCTTCATGTGCCCTCCGTGTGCCCCCCTGGCGGACCTGGCCCAGAGCCGGTGAGCGTCAAGGTAGGTTACGAGAAGAAGCACCGTGCTGCCGCTTGAGGGTGAAAGCGCGGAACGCTCTGCTGAACCGGGCAACTTCACTCATGCACCGGCAGGCACTACGGCCCCGACGTAGTGCTCGGCATGGACCCTGGCCGCCGCTACGCACCTTGCAGATGCCACGTCCTGAGGTGGCGTTCGGGGCGGCCCGATCCGCTGGGTTCTGGTCGTGGCCCGCTTCGCCCTGGAGGATGAAACTCTTTCCTGCTGGGGGGCTTGATGAGGGTACACCGCGCTGTCGCGCTAATCCTGCTGGCTTGGCTGACAGGCTGTGCCTCTGGACGCGTGGTGCGCTTGGAAACGGGCAAGGGGCCGCCAGTCGTCTTCACGTCTCACAAGGACGAAGCCGGACCGGTGGAGGTGGAACGGCGCGAGTTCAAAGCGGCCGTGGCGAGGCTGGCGCGGGGCGTGAGGCTCCCGGCCAATCCCGAGCAGGCCGCGCGGCGCCTGATGGGCGTGGACGCCCGAGGCGGCACCTACCTCTTCGATCCGCGCACCCGGCGGATGACGCCCCTGGAGGGGGCTGCGCTGGCCTCCGACATGCCGCCGACGGAGGTGGAGTTGACGCGGGCATATCTGCGTTGGTGCGAGCGCACCGGGCGCAGCGGCGACTGTCTGCGATTGCTGGCGGACAGTCCCACCGTCACCGGAGACGGGCGCTATGCGCTGGCCATGGCCATGGCTCAAGGTGTTGTCCTGGAAGAGATGCTGGATGCCTTCAAAGGCA
>NZ_JBKGHJ010000094.1:0-20327 GCF_046520365.1 Corallococcus sp. 4LFB | reverse complement strand
GGAGGCTGGCCGCCACCGCCGCGGCCTTCGGGACGCGCGGGGGGCGCGCAGTCGGTCCACTCCAGGTGCACGGTGGCGGGCAGCGTCTTGCCACACACGTCCACGGTGGTGATGTCCGGGCTCGCGTCACAGTGGAAGCCTTCGATGGCCTGGGGGCGCAGCTTGTCCAGGCCGTGCAGGAGGCTGGACACCTCCACCGCGTCGCTCGAGTCCGACGTGGCCTCCACCGCCTGGGACACATCCGACGTGGCGTCCGTGGCCGACGTCTGTGAAGCGCTGCCGCAGCCCACCGTCATGGTGCCCACCACCAGCGCGACTGCTCCCAGCCACTGACTGCCCCTGCTCGAGTGCCTCATGAGTGCGTGCTCCCTTGTCATCCGGTGCCCGGCCGCTGTCCGTCTGCCCCCATGAGACGAAATGAATTTCCGCCGTGTTCCCGGCGGGAATTTCCCGTGGCTTTTTGAGCGCGCACCGGGGCCGGATAGAGTGCCGGCCGACCGTGAACGACGAGCTGCGCGCACTCATCCTCGAAGCCCAGGACGGCAGCGTGCGCGCCTTCGAGCTGCTCGTGTCCTCGCACCTGCCGCGCGTGCGCCGCTTCGCGCGGGCCTTCGCCGCGTCGGACTCGGACGTGGACGACCTGGCGCAGGAAGCGCTGGTGAAGGTCTACAAGAACCTGCGCTCGTTCCGATTCCAGTCCGCGTTCGAGACGTGGCTCTATTCGGTGGTGCGCAACGCGTTCCATGACGCCACCCGCAGCCGCGCCGGCCGCGAGCGCTCGCGCGAGGAGCCGCTGGAGCAGGAGCACGCGAAGGCGGCGTCGGACGCCGAGTCCGCGGACGAAGGGCTCATGCGGGCCCAGGAGCGGGACCGGCTGTGGCGGGCGCTCCGGGCCCTGCCGCCGGAGTTCCGCACGGCGGTGGTGCTCTTCGACGTGGAGGGGCACAGCTATGAAGAGGTGGCGGCCATTGAAGGGGTGCCCGTGGGCACCGTGAAGTCGCGCCTGTCGCGGGGCCGGGCGCACCTGAAGGCCCTGCTGGCGGGGGGCCAGGGCCCTGACAGCCCGCAAGAAGAAGGCCACGTTGGAACATCCGTGCCGGACCTTTCGTCGCATGCTGCAAGGAGCAGGAAATGAGTGAGCCCGAGGACAGGGAGGACCGCGTGCTGCGCGAGCGTCTGGCGGCGCTGCGGGACGACGCGCCCGGGCCCGACTTCCAGGCCCTGCTCCACCGGCGGCTGGTGGAGGCCGGTCCCCCCACACCGGCGTCGGGGTGGGATGCGGTGCGGGACTTCTGGCGGCGGCGCGCGCCGGTGCTCTGGCCTGCGGTGGGCGTCGCCATGGGCGTGGCCACCTTCCTGGTGCTGGGCGCGGTGCGCGGCACGCCTGCCGCCACCACGGAGAGCCCGGGGATGGCGGCGCTCGAGCGGCCCGGTACGCAGGTGCCGGTGAGCAAGGTGGCGGTCATCAAGCTGGACTTCACGGCGGACGTGGCCGTGGAGCAGGCGGACTTCCAGGTGAGCCTGCCGGAGGGGCTGTCCTTCTGGGCGGACGGAGAGGAGCTGCCGCTGCGTTCCTTCCAGTGGACGCAGCCGTTGAGCGCGGGCAGCAACGTGATTCCCATCGCGGTGCGTGGACAGCGGCCGGGGCGCTATCTGGTGACGGCGCTGGCGCGCGCGGGCGACCAGCGCATCGAGCACGACGTGGTGCTGGAGGTCACGGGCGGATGAAGACCTGGCTCTCGACACCGGCCGTCGCCGTCCTCCTGTGGTGGGGAGGCGCGACCGCGCAAGCACAGCAGGCCCCGGCGCCTCCGCCGACGGAGGCCGCGAGGCCCCCCGAGGCCCCCGTGCCTCCGCCCCCCTCCGGCGCGCAGCAGGCGCACGTGCGCAGCTCGCACACGGTGGACGTCATCGCGCCGGGGGAACAGGTGGACACCATCCTGGGGCGCAGGAACGCGGAGCGCCCTGCCCCGCCGCCCCGGGGCGACACGGTCCGCCCGCCCCCGGGCCATGATGCGCGTGGGCATTCAGGGGGGCCGGGACAGGACGGCCGTCCCAACGGGTCGCGTTCGCCAGGGGACGAGGGCCGCATGCGCTCACCGTCCCCGAGGACCGACGGCGCGCCGCCCCCGCCGAATCAGCAGCCGCCCCCGCCGCCGCCCCGGCGCTGACGGTCGGCACAGCCCCCCGGGCCTGTGAACGAACAGGGTGGAGACAGCCGTGTCCGAGCACAGGGCCCGTGCCCAACGGCGCCAGCAGGGAGCGGGCTCCCCCTGAGCCTCCGGCCCCCCAGGGGTGCCCACCTCCCGCCCGGCGCGGTCCTAACGGGTCCGACTGTCGGACAGGTTTCGGCGGCCTGGCTGGGTCGGAGGCCCCCGGCCACGACGGGTGACGGGGCCGGTCCGATGGGCGGCTCGTCAGTACAGGGGGCCGCCGCGGTGCTCCCAACTGGTCCGACAGTCGGACCAGTTCGTGCGGTGCGCCGCCGCGGTGCTCCCAACTGGTCCGACTGTCGGACCAGTTCGTGCGGTGCGCCGCCGCCGGGAGGAGTCCCCCGGGAGGCCCCCTCCTCGCCCAGGGACAGGGTCCATGTCCGAGGGCGTGGCGACGGGCCGGGTCGGTGCGCACCGGGTCCACGGGAGGGCCCCTTCCTTCAACGCGGGACCGTTGGCGCGGTGCGCTGCCCTCGCTCCGGTGCGGGGAATGCGGTACGTCGCGGTGCGTGTGGACGGGCCTGCTGCTCCTGGTGGCGCTCGCGGCCGGGGAGCCGTTGGAGGACGCGCGCCAGTCCTTCGCGGCGGGCCGGTACGCGGAAGCCGAACAGCAGGCGCTCCAGGCCGCGCCGTCCGGCGCCGCGCTGTACCTCGTGGGCCTGGCCCGCTTCCGCACCGGCCGCCCCGCTGAAGCGCTGGAAGCCCTCGACGCCGCGGGCGTGCGCCGGATGCGCCGGAGCCCGACGCCTGGAACTTCGAACCGGGGCGCGTGTCTTTACGCACTGGGCCGCTTCGTGGAAGCAGAGGAGGCCTTCGCCCGCGTCCGGGAAGGTGCCCCGCTCGCCCGTGCGGCGTGGCTCAACGCGGGCTTCGCCGCGTTCGACGCGGGCGCCCCGGACCGCGCCGCGCAGTGGGCGGAGCGCGCCGCGGCGGGTGCCTCCACGGAAGAGGCCCTGCAGGTGGAGGAGCTGCGCGCCCTGCTCGCCCCCGTCGTGAACGAAGGGGACGAGGCCTACCGCCAGGGACTCGCATCCTTCGACGCCGGCCGCTTCGACGAGGCCCGAGCGCTCTTCCTGCGCGCGGCGACGCGGCAGCCCGACTCCGGCAGGGCCCGGCTCATGGCGGGCGCGTCCGCCTGGCGCCTGGGCTCACGCACGGAGGCCCGTGAGGACCTCTCGGCGGCGCTGGAGCTGACGTTGAGCCCGCTGGACCGCAAGACGGCGCACCAGTACCTGGACCTGCTCTCCTACGGCCTGCGCTCCAGCGGCCCGGGCTCCTGGGCCTCCGCGCTCCTGGGGCCCGGCTTCGACAGCAACGTGCTCCAGGTGGGCGTCGCGGCGCGCGACGTGTCCGGTGCGAACGCGGACGTGGTGACCGCGAGCGCCTTCGCCGAGGCCAGCGTGGGCCTCACCGCGCGCCTCCGCCTGTCCGACCGGCTCTTCGCGGCCCTGTCCTACGGCGGCAGCCAGCGCGCCTACTCCGAGTCCTCCGTGCGGGACTACTCGCTCCAGCTCCACCGCGCGACGGCGGCCGTGGAGTGGGAGGCCGCGCGCCGGGTGCGCGTGGGGCTCCTCGTGGGGGGCGACCTCTTCTTCACCGGCCTGGAGGACTTCCGGGGGCTCCAGGCCGCCGTGAATGCCAACGCCTGGCTCGCCTGGGATGAAACCGAGCACACCACCACGCGGCTGGACCTGGGCGCCGCCGGCAAGGACGGGCTCGGCGAGGAGTTCGCCTACCTCACCGGCCCGCGCCTGGACGCGACGCTGTCGCAGGAGTGGCGCCTGGGGCTCGCGAACGTCACGGCGTGGTACCGCTACCGGCAGGACCGCATCGGCACGCTGGAGCAGTCCTTCACCAGCGAGGACGGAACCCTCGCGTCGCAAACGTATGTCATTCCCTTCGGGTTCACCGGCCACGCCGTGGGCGCCTCCGGCCGGTGGCATCCCCTGCCATGGCTCACCACCAGCCTGGACGCGGACGTGGAGTGGCGCCGCTACCTGGAGAACAACTCGCTGCGCGTCGTGACGACCGGCGGCGACACCGAGACGTGGAACGTCCGCCGCCGCCACGACACGCGCTTCGTGCTGGGCCCCACCGTGAGCGCCCGGCTGTCGAGCCACCTGCGCCTCACCGCGCGCTACGAATTGCTGGTGAACCGCTCCAACATCGACATGCGGCTGACGGACGACGACGCCGCGGCCTGCGAGGGCGAAGCGCACCTCTGCCACGCGTACGACGCCACGAACGGCAACTACGAGAAGCACGGCGTGATGCTCCAGCTCGAAGCCGCGTGGTGAGCCGCGCACCGGCGTGTCCGCTGCGCGATGAAGGCGTCCATCCAGGGGGCGGGGCCGTCAGGCACGGCGGCGTGGAGGGCGTGTTGCGCGGGGGGAATCACCTCTCCACCTTGCCGCACGACGCACCCACGACAGAGGAGGCACACCATGCCCATGTCCCGACTTCCGTTGACGCTCGCCGCGGCCGCGGCGCTTTGTTTCTCCGCCGGTTGTTCCAAGAAGGGGATGCACAAGGAGGAGTCGCAGCAGTCCATGCCCGCGTCCGCCCAGTCCACCGCGGCGCCGTCCAAGGTGGATCAACGCTGCCCCATGTCGGTGCCGGGCACGCAGCTCCAGACGCAGGACACGCCGGACGGCGTGGCGCTCATGTTCACCACGTCCGACACCTCCCAGGTGTCGGACCTCCAGACGCGCGCCCGGCGAATGCTGGACGCGCAGTCCAAGCGCACCAGCGCGGAGACGCCCCTGGACCTGGCGCAGGAGGAGGACCTGGGCGACACCTCCCTGGAGGAGCAGGGCGGCCTTGACGAGAGCGGCACCGGCGGCGGCGGCAACCGGGACATGGCCGGAGCGCCCACCGTCCCCTCCAGGGCCATCGCGACCGACACGCCGCAGGGCATCACCATCACCTACTCCGCCCTGGACGAGATGCAGAAGCGCCAGCTCATCGACGAGGTCCACGAGACCGCCCGGCAGATGAAGGGCGGCCACTGCCCCGGCATGTAGCCAGACACCGGAGGCCGGAACGGGACGCCGGGACGGTGGAGACGCCGTCCCGGTGGTGGAGGCGCTACCGGCTGAACACCACCGTGAGGTTGTTGCTGGGCATCTCCACCACGCGCTCGCGCTGGAGCCCGTGGCGCGCGGCCTCGGCCGTCACCGCGCCCAGCTCGCGCACGCCCCACGCCGGGTCGCGCGCGCGGAGCGATTCGTCGAAGGCGAGGTTGCTGGGCGCGGTGTCCTTCCCCTCCACGAAGTAGGGCCCGTACAGCACCAGCCGGCCCCCCGGACGCAGCACCCGCGCCGCGCCCCGCATCAAGCCCTGGCAGGCCGCCCACGGCGCGATGTGGATCATGTTCACGCAGAGCATGGCGTCCGCGTGTGCCACCGGCCACGAGTCCGAACTCGCATCCAGCAGGCGGGCGGGCAGGAGGTTGGACAGTCCCTCCTCCGTGCGCCACGCGTCGATGCTCTCCAGCGCCGCCGGGTCCCCGTCCGTCGGCTGCCAGGCCAGCCCCGGGAAGGCCCGCGCGAAGAAGGCGGCGTGCTGGCCGGTGCCGCTCGCCACCTCCAGCAGCGTGCCCGACTCGGGCAGCACCTCCCGGAGGACGGTGAGCAGCGGTTCGCGGTTGCGTTCGGTGGCGGGGGCGTGGCGCTTCATGCCCTACCCTCTTCCACACCCGCGCACGGAGGGAAAGGGCTCTCGCGGAAGTTTGCAATCACAGCCAACGTCAGCGGCGGTTGCTCGCGAATTCCGCAACACTTTCCGCGGCCTGCCGACAACCTCCTGCCGTACCCGCCTCATCCCCCTCGCAGGAGCAACCTTGACGTCCTTCAACCGGAATGTTTCACGCATGCTGTGCTCGGTGTCGCTGTTCGCGCTCGCGGGGTGCGGGCCGCTGGACGCGGACGCCCCTTCCCTCCCCGAGCAGGAGGTCGCCACCGCCCGGCAGGCGGTGTCCACCATCGCGTACCGGAGCAGCGCCACGGCGGGCGGCAGCACGCGCACGTCGCTGAGCATCGCGAAGCCCACGGGCACGGCGGTGGGTGACGTGCTGCTCGCGCGCATCATCAACCGCAACAACGTGGCCGCGGTGGCGACGCCGCCCGCGGGCTGGACGCTGCTGCGCTCGGACCAGAGCGCGTCGCAGATCAAGGCGTGGGTCTTCTACAAGGTGGCCACCGCCTCCGAGCCGTCCACGTACGCGTTCACGCTCGACCTGGCCAGCTACATGGCCGGCAGCATCTCCGCGTTCTCCGGCGTGGACACGGCCAACCCCATCGACGCGCAGACGGGCCAGAAGAACGGCCTCACCGCCAGCTTCAACACGCCCGCGCTCACCACCAGCACCGCCAACGGCGTCGCGGTGTGGTTCGGCTCGCAGCTGTGGACCGGCGCCGCGTGCCCGGCGAGCCCCATCGTCCCGCCCGCGGGCTTCACCGAGCCCGTGGACACCTGCCTCGTGTCCTCGTCCACGGGCGTCATCTACGACGTGGCCTACAAGGACCTGGGCGCTGCGGGCGCGCAGGGCTCGTTCAACGGCGCGTCCCCCTACGCGGAGACGAACATCGCGCAGGTCGTCGCGCTGCGCGCGGCCAACGCCTCCGCGTCCTGCTCCGTGGGGGACACCTTCTCCACCGCGTACACCACGCAGGGCACCGTGACGGCCACCGCGCTGGTGGAGCCGTCCGGCCTGGCCGCCAGCCGCCTCACGCCGGGCGTCCTCTACGCGCACAACGAGGACACCACCGCCATCGTCGCCATCAGCACCGCGGACGCGAGCACCAAGGGCACCTTCAACGTGTCCAACGTGACGCCCGCGGACTGGGAGGACGTCGCCAGCGGCCCGTGCCCCGCTGGCCAGTGCATCTACATGGGCGACATCGGCCGCTCGAGCGCCAACTTCCCCACGCCGCCGTCCACCTTCGCCGTCTACCGCATCCCGGAGCCCGACATCGGCGCGGGCCAGACGAGCGGCAACCTCACCGCCGAGGCCTTCCCGTTCCAGTACCCGGACACGCCCAAGGACGCGGAGACCCTCATGGTCCACCCCACCACGGGCGACATCTACGTCATCACCAAGTCCTACGCGGGCGCGAGCAAGGTCTACAAGTTCCCCCAGCCGCTGCCCGCGCCGGGCACCCTGAGCACGCTCGTGTTCGTGGCCAACCTCCCGCTGCCCACCACCACGGACACCAACTACGGCGCGGCCACGTCCGGCGCCATCCACCCGTGCGCCAACCGCTTCCTGCTGCGCACCTACCGCAAGGTGTATGAGTTCCGCGCCGCCCCCGGCGCCGCCTTCGAGACCGCGTTCGCCGCCACGCCCGTCTCCCTGACGGACACCGTGGAGGGCCAGGGCGAGGCCATCGAATACGACCCGACCGGCACGGCCTATTACACGATGAGCGAGTCCCCCTCGCCCTTCAAGCTCAAGCGCGTCGTGCGCCAGTAGCACGCAATCGCAGTCAGCCCCGAGGCCGCGTCCGGCACCCTCGCCGGGCGCGGCCTTGCGTGCGCCGTGAGACATTCCGGCCTGTCTCGGCATGGAGACGGAATTGATGTTATTTCTTGTTTTACATGTATAATCGCAGTCATGCGATGCTTCCGTTCCCGTCTCGCGCGCTCCGTCGCGCTGTCCTCCTTGTCCGCCACGCTGCTCCTGGCCTGTGGGCCGGAAGGGGGCGAACCGCCGTCCAGTGACGCGTTGCTCGGGCAGTCGCGGGCGCTGGCGGTGACGGGCCACAAGGCGTTCCGGGTGATGACGTACAACGTGCGGGGCCCGCTGGACACGGGCGTGCGCGCGTGGACCCACCGCAAGGCGGCGGTCCTCCAACGCATCCTCGCGAACAACGCGGACATCGTGGGCGTGCAGGAGGCCCAGGCCCCCGCGGGCGGACCCAGCATCCCCGCGGACCTCATCGCGGGGCTGACGGGCACGGACAAGCCCTACGGCGTCCACAACCCGGGCGGTGGCAGCCCGAAGCTCATCTTCTTCAAGAAGAGCCGCTTTGAAATCGCCTCCGAGGTGGGCCAGGGTAACGAGGCGCTCGTGAATCCCTATGCATCCACCGCCCCGTGCTTCAGCCACGCGGAAGGGAAGAAGATTGCGTGGGTGGGCCTGCGCGACCTGACGTCCGGGCAGGTGTACTTCGTGGCCAACACGCACTTCGCCTACGGGGCGGAGTGTTCGCTGGGGCGGCTCAAGGAAGCAGAGCAGCTGGCGTCGTTCCTCGCCACGAAGCCCGGCGGGCTGCCGGTCATCGCCATGGGGGACTTCAACTCCGACGCGCAGGGGCAGTCCACGCCGGGGGAGGCCACCATCGAGAACCTGGAGGCCGGGGCCCGGCTGTTCCGCACCGCGCGCTTCGACGGCGTGACGGGCGTGAATGACGCCACGTTCAACAACGCCTGGAGCGGCTCCACGTCCACGAAGTACCAGCGGCTGGACTACCTCTTCCACAACGGGGGCGCGCTCACCTCGTCCGCGCCCACCATCGACCGGACGGAGAGCGACGGCCTCACGCCGTCGGACCACTACCCGGTGCTCGCCACCCTCCGCCCCGCCCTCTTCGCCGCGGGCTCCACCCTCTCCCCCACGCCCAACGGCACGTCCACGGGCACGCAGCTGTTCTTCGCGGACGTGAACGGTGACGGCTGCGCGGACCGCATCACCTGGAACCATGCGGTGGGCGAGGGCGAGACGTGGGTGGCGAAGTCGAAGTGCGATGGCGGCTTCATGGCGGCGGTGAAGAACACGGGCGCGACGAGCGGGGTCGCCACCACGCGGTTCTTCTTCGCGGACGTCACCGGCGACGGCTGCGCGGACAAGGTCCTCTGGCGGCCCAACCTGGGGGGCGGCGAGGTGCGCATCTACCCCGCGAAGTGCGACGGCACCTTCGGCGACCGCGTGGCCGTCACGCAGGCGGCCAGCACCAGCGACGCCACGCGCTTCTTCTTCGCGGACGTCACCGGCGACGGGTGCGCGGACCTGGTGCGCTGGAACCCCACGCTGAAGTCCGGCGCCTTCGACACCTTCGTGTCCAGGTGCAACGGCACGGTGTCCTTCGGCGCCGCGGTGACGAGCACGACCGGGGCGAACACCAGCGCGGGCACGCGCGTGTACTTCGCGGACGTGGACGGCGACGGCAAGGCGGACCGCGTGCTGTGGAACCCGGCCCAGGAGGGGGGCCGCACGCGCGTGTACCGCTCCACCGGCGCGGGGGCGTTCACGCTGTTCTTCCTGCACGAGGCGGGCACCAGCGGCGTGGACACGTCCCGCTTCTACTTCGCGGACGTGGACGGCGACGGCAAGGCGGACAAGGTCTTCTGGCGGCCGGGCTTCCGCGAGGGCCGGATGCAGGTGTACCCCAGCACCGGCACCCAGTTCGCGGGCAGCCCGGTGATGGACAACACCGGCTTCAGCAACTCGGAGAACACCGGCTTCTTCTTCGCGGACATCGACGGCCGGGACGGCGCGGACAAGGTGTACTGGAACCCCAACAACTACGACGGCGACACCAAGGTGTTCCTCGCGCTGGCGCCGTAGCGCCCGCGCGCGGGGGGCGGCGCGCGTCAGTCCTGGAGGACGGAGTAGCCGTACGCGTTCGTGTACCAGGCGTCCGGTTCGTTCCCGGTGCGGGCCTCCTTGAAGAGGTCCTGGTAGTCGTGGCCCGCGCCCAGGAAGTGGGAGGACCACTGCACGAAGTAGAGCCCCCCGGTCAGCTCTCGCAGCGGTGACACCTCCGCGGGCAGGGTGAAGGGGGTGAAGCGGCCCACGGCCGCAGGGCCGGTGACGTACCAGTCGAGCTCCGTTTCGCCCTGCTGGGGAACCAGGCGCACCGTCACGCTGTGCACGGCGGGGTCGGCGCTCCAGCGCAGCGTCAGCCCGGAGCGCGGTCCCGAGCCGGGCGCCTCCTCCGTGCCCGGCGTGGGCGAGGTGAGCGTCACGGGCGCGGGCAGGGCCAGCCGCGTGACGCCCTCGGGAGCCAGCGGCGCGTTCGCGACCACCCGCCCGGACGCGGTCCGCTCATCGCTGCCCGCCGTCGCGAGCAACTGGACCTCGACGGTATCGAACGGGGGCGTCCGGGCCATGGCCGGGACCTGGATGGGCGTGGCACCGACGGTGCTCGTGGTGAAGAGATACTCCGACCCGAGTGTGAAGTTGGCGGAGACGCTTCGCAGCGCGCCATAAGGCTGGAGGTTCGTCACCTCCACGGGCAGCCGCTGGTCCAACGGCCGGAGGGGGATGACCAGGTCGCTGACGGTTCGTCCCTCTCCCACGGCGATGTCCCGCAGCAGCCCCACGGCCTCCACCTGCCCGGTGCCGCCGGTGACGAGCAACGCCATCTGCCCGGCGGTCTCGCTCCAGACGTCGACACTGAAGGAGCCATCCCCCTTCATGCTGGAGCTCCCCGCGAAGTCCTTCCCCACCACGCGCACCTGCGTCGGGCTCCCCGAGAAGTTCGTCACGCGTCCGGTGAGGGTGGCCTGCCGGCTGCCCCGGAAGCCGCCCGCCAGACCCGCGAAGCCGGAGCGGACCCACACCTCCGAGCCCTCCACGCCCAGCGTCGTGCTCGCCAATACCTTGCCGTCGCCCACCATGACGACGGTGATGTCCTGCGGACCGGTGATGGCCGCGTCACGGAACCGCGCGATGCCGTCACGGCCCAGGGGCTCGCGGAAGCGGCTGCCGTCCCCCAGGAGGACGGTGATGCCCTGCATGTCGCCGAGGCCCTCGGTGTTCTCCCACCAGTCCGAGTGGACGATGAGGGTGGCCGGGCCTTTCGTGCCCGCGTCCGGAGTCGGGGAGGTCTTGTCGCCACAGGCGACGCACAGCAGCACGGCGAGCAGAAGCATTCGATGCAAGGGAGGTCCCCCAGGGAAACGGGTGCGGCGTTCGGAAGCCGGCCCCCTCGACGCACGAACAGCGACACGCTGACTTCGTGCATGAAGAAAAGCACTCCGGAACACCTGTCCCACAAACCCATGGTCCCCGGCGCCGGTGCGCGCGCAGACTGCGCCCCCACATGCGCGCCCTGCTCTTCTTCGCCGTCCTGTCCGGGGTCCTCGGCTCCGCGTCCGCGCGGGCCCAGGCCCCTGCCCGCTCCTACGTGCTGCGTCCGGCACACGTCTTCGACGGCACCACCGCGAAGCCCCACGCGGGCTGGGTGGTGGTCGTCACCGGAGAGCGCATCGTCTCCGCGGGGCCCGCGCAGGGCGTGAAGGCGCCGGAGGGCGCGGAGGTCATCGACCTGCCCGGCGCGACGCTGCTGCCCGGGCTCATCGAGGGCCACTCGCACCTGTTCCTGCATCCGTACAACGAGGCGAAGTGGGACGACCAGGTGCTCAAGGAGCCCCTGGCGCTGCGCGTGGCGCGGGCCACGAACCACGCGAAGGCGGCGCTGCTGGCGGGCTTCACCACCACGCGCGACCTGGGCACGGAGGGCGCGGGGGACGCGGACGTGGGCCTCAAGCAGGCCATCGACCAGGGCATCATCCCGGGCCCCCGCATGGTCGTCACCACGCGCGCGCTCGTCGCCACCGGCAGCTACGGCCCCAAGGGGTTCGCCTCCGAATGGACGGTGCCCCAGGGCGCGGAGGAGGCGGACGGCGTGGACGGCCTCACGCGCGCGGTGCGCGGGCAGATGGGGCGCGGCGCGGACTGGATCAAGGTCTACGGCGACTACCGCTGGGGCCCGCGCGGTGAGGCGCTCCCCACGTTCTCCCAGGAGGAGCTGCGCCTCATCGTGGAGACGGCCAGGAGCGGCGGGCGGCCGGTGGCGGTGCACGCCAGCACGCCGGAGGGCATGAAGCGCGCGGTGCTTGCCGGGGCGGAGAGCATCGAGCACGGCGACGCGGGCACGCCGGAGGTCTGGAAGCTGATGGCCCAACGGGGCGTGTTCCTGTGCCCCACACTGGCCGCGGGCGACGCCATGCTCCAGTACCGGGGCTGGAAGCGCGGCGTGGACCCAGAGCCCGAGTCCGCGAAGAAGAAGCGCGAGGGCCTCAAGGCCGCGCTGGCGGCGGGCGTGCCGCTGTGCGTGGGTGGGGACTCGGGCGTCTTCCCGCACGGGGAGAACGCGCGCGAGCTGGAGCTGCTGGTGGCCAGCGGCGTGACGCCCGCGAAGGCGCTCCAGGCGGCCACCTCCGGCAACGCGCGCATGCTGCACTGGGAGGACCGCGTCGGGCAGGTGAAGGCCGGGCTCTACGCGGACCTCGTCGCCGTGGAGGGCGACCCCACGCAGGACATCGCCGCCGTGCGCCAGGTGCGGCTGGTGATGAAGGGCGGCACGCTGTACCGGCGCTGAAGCGGCGCTCAAGGCTTCGCAAGGCGGACGCGGCCGAGCACGGCGTCCGCGAGCCCCGCCAGCAGCAGCACCGGCGCCACCAGCACCGCGCCGAACCAGGCCAGCGCGTAGCCGACACCCAGGCCCATGCGCCAGGGGCCGCCCACGACGGTCCCGGACAGCACGCCCACGGACTCACGGCCTCCGCCCAGGTGCAGACAGACGAAGAGCGCGCAGAGGCCCAGCGCGGCCAGGACGAACGGGTGACGCCTCATCGGTGTGCCTCCAGGTGCGGCGCCCGCGCGAGGCGCCAGAGGGGTCCTTCGACGAGCGCGTACAGCAGCACCGCGTCCGCGAGCGGGTTGCCCGCCGCGAAGCGCAGGCCGGTGTCGTCGTGCACCGGGAAGGCCGCGAAGTGGAGGCTGGTGAGCAGCCCGTCCAGCGCCTCCTCGTCATCGAACGCCGCCGCGCCCACGAGCGCGAGCCCGCTGGAGCCCGCGTTCGCGTTTACCCAAGGAATGGTGGGCCCGGAGTCGACGTCCTGCACCGCCCCCGCCTCCGAGGGCCACTCACCCGCCCACGCGAACCCCAGCGCCCGCCCCAGGAGCGCGGCGCGGGCCCGCTGGTACTGGTCGCGCGCGAAGTCCGCGTCCACCACCTGGAGCATGTGCGCCGCGAGCCACAGCGTGGAGCCCTCCGGTCCGTCCTTCGTCACGCCGTCGTAGGTGAAGCTCGACACGAGCAGACCTGTCCGACGGTCCGACAGGTTCTCCCGCGCGGAGGCCACCCACCGGCGCAGCAGCGCGCCATGGTCCCGCCCGTCCACGGTGTCCGACAGGCGCAGCGCCGCGAGCGCCACCGTGTTGCAGAAGGTCCAGCCCTCGTCGGGGTAGCTCTCCGCCGCGAGCACCGGCGCCCGCTCCAGCTGTCCGGCGATGAGGTCCACGCGCTCGCGCAAGAGCGGCGCGTACTCCGCGCGCGGCGCCACCACCTGGCGCGCGGCGAGCATCAACGCCAGCTCTCCATCCACGAAGAGGCTGCGCCCCGCCGGGTCCTTGAAGGGCCCCGCGTGCACGTAGGGCAGGAAGAAGGCCTCGTGCGCCCGCTGTTCGTCGCGCAGCGTCCGGGCGATGAGCGCGTCCACGACGGCCAGGTGCTCCGCCTTTCGCGAGGGCTCCGACAGCGCGAGGTTGGCGAACGACAGCACGGAGAAGGTGCGCACCATCAGGTCCCATTCCGGGTTGGTGCGGTGGAGCACGTCGCGCTCCGCGCTCGACTCCTGGAGCGAGAACGCGCGCTGACGGAAGGCCAGTGCCGCCACCAGCGCCTCCCGGTTCCGGGGCCGGAACAGGAGATGGAGTGAGGGCAGCCACACCGCCACGGCCAGCACCAGCAGCACGAGCTTGCGTCGCATAGGCCCGTCAGTATCGGCCGCTGGAGCGCCGCATCCTGGCCCCGCGTGCCGGACGGTCGCGTCCGCACGCTGAACGGTCGCGGTCCACCCCGGACCTGCTTCGCCGCGAAAGCGCCATGTCCCAACCCGCCGGGCCCGCGTGTCTCAAGGCCCATGAAGACACACGGATGGACGGCCCTGAGCATCGGCGTGTTCCTGGGAGGCGTTGGCCTGGCGAAGCCCCCTTCAGCGGAGGCCTGCGCCGCGCCCAATTGCCTCATCGACGTTCGCTTCCCGCTCCCCGAGGACGGCGGCCCCGTGCCCGCGAACGTCCCCGGGCTGGTGGTGAGGCCCCCGCTGCTGGAGAGCACGGAGGTCGCCACCCTCCGGCTGCTCCAGTCGGATGGCACGCCGGTGCCCTTCACGCTGGCGAACGGCGCCCGCTCGACGCATGTCCTGGTCCCCCAGGCGCCGCTCGTGCCGGGCACGCAGTACCGCATCGAGGCGAAGGGCCTCTGCCAGCACCAGGAGACGCAGCCGCAATCCGCGACCTTCACCGCGGGCCCGGAGCGGCCGCTGCCCACGACCCTGGGCACGCTGAGCGTGGACACGCCGAGCCGGGGGACGTTCCCCGTGTACGGGGACTCGAGCTGCGGGAGCACGCAGGAGGGCGACGCCACCACGCTGCGCTTCACCCCGTCAGCGGAGCTGGTGCCCTTCCTGCCCTGGGTGCACTGGACGGTGGAGGTGGACGGCCAGCCCTGGTCCTCCAGCAATCACCACGGGCTGACCTCGACGGGCGCGGACAACTACGAGAGCCACCAGTACGAATACAACCGGCAGCTGCTGTTCCTCTACGCGGTCTGCACGCCGGACAACCCGCCGCCGCCCGCCCTGGGCCTTCCCCCCGGACGACACCAGGCCACGCTCCAGGGGACGCTGGAGCACGCGGACCTCACGCTGCCGCCGCTGAGCGTGGACTTCGAGCTGAGCTGCGCCACGCAGTCCGTGGACGCGGGCACGCCGGATGGAGGCACCGGGGAGCCCATCAGCAGCCCGTCCAAGGGCGGCTGCACGCAGGCGGGAGGGGGCCTGACGGTGCTGGGGCTCCTCGCCACGCTGCGGCTCTGGCGCTCCCCTCGACACGGCCCGCCTCTCGCGGATGCGCTCCCCGCCTCCGGCCTACCGCAGCCGGAGGAAGAACGCGTCGTTCGTGACGGACGTGCCGTACCAGGCGAAGGGCGAGTAGCTCACGCCGTCCACCCGGGTCGTCTCCTGCAGGGTCGTGCCCAGCAGGAGCTCCCCCGTGGTGAGCGCGGTGGGCAGCCCCGTGAGGGGGAGGTGGCGTGACCAGCGGTGGGTGCCGGCCCTCGAGTAGCCCGCGTAGATGGGGCCGCCCCGCAGCGTGCCGCCCCCGAAGCTCACCGGGCCGCTCGACTGCGCCCACAGCACCACCGTGCCGGTGCGGGTGACCGCGAGCCCGCGGGCGCTCTCGCCATACGGCGAGCCCACGTGCTTCAGCCACACGTCGGTGCCGTCCCCCTTCAGCCTCCCCAGGAACAGGTCGTCCGGCGCGCCGCTGTAATCCGTGGGCACCTGGGTGTACGTCGTGCCCGCGAAGGTGAAGGCGCCCGTGAAGGTGCCGCTGAAGTACACGTCGCCGCCGTACGGGACCACCGCCACGTGGCGCCGTTGGCACCGGCCCAGGCGCGCGTCCACACCTGCTCGCCCGCGGCGGTGAACCGCGCCACGAAGGGCGTGGGGCCACTGCCGCTCGGCGCGAGCTCCGTGCCGCCGGGCGCCGAGCCGCTGAGGTAGAGGTTGCCCTCGCTGTCCGCCGCCACCTCCAGCCGGGACGACGCATCGGAGGCCGCGAAGGTCCGCGACCACGCGTGCGAGCCGTCCGCCGCGAACTTCACCAGGTACAGGGCGGTGCTCCCCTGCGACTGCGAATCGTCCGGGCGCAGCGGCCCGCCGCCGAAGTCCACTTCACCGGAGAACCGGCCCGAGACGATGGGCGCGCCCCCGGATCCGTGGTGAGGTGGGTGGGCTCCAAGATGCCCTGCTGGCCGCTGTCGTCCATGGAGGCGAAGGTCCGCACCCACTCCGTCATCCCGTCAGGGGTCAGCCGCGCCACGAAGAGGCGTGCTCCCGCGGCCTGCGGCAGCGGGCCCGTGCCCAGGTCCGGTGCGCCGTAGTAGCGGCCCGCCACGAGCACCTGGCCCGTCGGAGCCACCGCGAGCTCCCCCGGGAGGAACTGGCCGGCATGGCCCACGCTCCACGCCACCGAACCATCCGCGCGGTAGCGCGTCACCGCGAGGCCCTGGGTGCCCGGCAGCGGGTCCCCTCCAAACGAGGGCGGGTTGGCGCTGCCATTGGACACGTACGACCCGAGCGCCACCCATCCCCCGTCAGCGGCCGCCGCCGTGGAGACCACCCGCTCCTCGCCCCCCGCGAGCACGTGCACCACGCCCGCCCGGGTGCCGCGCACCCGGCTGAGCCCCCGGTACGCGCACGTCGACGCCGTATACGAGAGGACGAGCTGGGGCCGGGAGAGCGCCGCGCCCTCGCGGGAGGTGAAGGTCATTCCATCCGTGCTCTGGGGCCGCAGCGCGAAGCCGTAGCGCCCGTCTCCGGTGATGGCCGACCCCACGTCGTACTCCACCCAGGTGTCACGGCGCGCGAGGCCCATGTCCGCCAGGGGCGTGGCGTCCACCTCCGGGCGGCTCGTCCAGTCGAAGTCCTCGCCGCACCAGTTCGTCGTGGCGTGGACGGCCGGCGCGTTCCCCGTCCCCCCCGTCGCGAAGAAGCGCAGCCGCGCCCCCGTCAGCGTGCGCCCGCCCGTGGCCACGTCGAAGGACAGGTACGCTTCGCTCTCCGGGGAGCCGTCCGCCGTGAGCGATGGGCTGTCGGCGTTGCGCCGCGTGGGCTCCTCCTGGGACACCCAGGTGTCGAAGCTGGGAGAGACGACGGCCGTCTCCGGACCGGGGCAGTCCTGGACGGTGAGGACCAGCCGGGGGTTGTTGCTGCCCGGCGCGTCATTCGCCTCGATGCCGGTGCCGTCGCTCGTGGTGGAGACGAGCGTGAAGGAATAGTCATAGAAGTTCGCCTTCACCCACGAGGACACGTCGTACTCGACCCACGTGCCCGCGGAGACCGCGCCCACGTCCGCCAGCTTCTGCGTCAGGACGGCCGGCGCGTTGTTCCAGGTGAGGGAGTTGACGCTCCAGTCCGGACGCACGCCGTAGACGGCCGGGCCGTCCTTGCTGCCATCCACCACGTACACCCGCAGCTTCGCGGAGGTGATGACCCCTTCCACGCCCGACAGGAAGAAGCGCAGGTAGGGCTGGCGCCGTGGCGAGGCGTCCGCGTAGAGCGTCTGCGCGGAGGCGTAGCCGGTGTCCGGCTGGGTGGCGTTCGCCATCGTGTCCGCGTAGGCCGTGAGGGTGCGCGTGGTGGTGGTCGCCGCGAACTCGGCCTGGCCCGGGTCGGGCGCCTCGCCGGGCGCGGACGGATCCGGCCCGCCCTCCAGCTCCGCTGGCTCCATCGGCCCGCACCCCGCCACCACCAGCGCCACCGCCGCCCCCAGCCACCCGCGTCTCGTCCTCATAGGCCGTGCTCCCATCGAGAAAATTTCAATGGGCTTCGACTGCAGGGCGGGTGCCACCCCTGGTTGCACAAGGACGAACGGCAAGTCCGGGGCCCGTCCGCGAGACATGGCAATGAACCGCCCCGTCCGGGAACTCCGCTTCCCTCCGTGAGGCAGCGGGCTTCCCACCCGGGGCACGCGGCGGCACTGTCCCTCGGACGAGGCGCCGTCCCGGCCGGAGCTCCAATCGCGCAAGGGCTTGTTGAGTTCGCCGTGGAAGGACACCGACACCCGCTCGGCCACGGGCATCGTCCACGGCCTCTCCTTCTGGGTGGACGGCACGCAGGTGTCGTGGTCGGACACGCACACCGGGAGCCCACACGCTGCTAGCGCATGTGGATGACGCGAGGGCGGAAACCCCCGCGGCGCTCCTGCGGCGGCCTCCTGTGCCAACGGCGAGGCCCGCTGCCGGCTGTGCCCCGGCGAGCCGATGTGGCTGAAGCGCTGACCCGGAGGCTGTCCCCAGCTGCGCCGCCAGCCACGTCATCCGCCGAACCGCTGTATCCTTCCTGCCTCGCCAGGAGGCGTCATGAATCGGACGAGGATGCTCGTGGTTGTCATTGCGGTCCTCGTTGCTGGCGCGGCAGTGGCCGTGGTGGTGCTTCGAGGCCGCACGGTGGAGGCGCAAGCCACCGCACCCGGGCCAGAAGACGACGACTTCGCCGCCGACCTGAAGCGGCGCCCGAAGTGCTGGGTGAAGGTGAGCTCGTCGGAGCCGGGGAAATGCCCTGGCGACTTGGGTCGGGTCTACAAGGGGGAGTGCTACAGGGCCGACTGGTCTGCCTGCGCGAAGTACCTCTGAAGGACGGGCCCCCGTTCTGGAGCCGGCGAGCTCAGCGCCAGGCGTGCCGCAGGAGGCGGGCGGAACGGCGTGCGCTCAGCAGGCGGTGGAGGCCGCTCAGGAGGATCGCCGTGCCCACGAGCAACTGGGCGCCCCGGATGATGCGATTGACGTCCACGGCGGGAACCCAGGTGACCTTGCCCTTGCGGATGACGAAGGCGCCCGCGGGCCTGGCTTTCAGACCGAAGCCGCTGCCGGAGCCGCTGCCCTTCACGTCTTCGCCCTCCCCTCCGGCCTGCTGGAGCGCCGCCGGCCCCTCGCCGCCACCTCCGCCGCCTCCGCCGGCCACCAGGGCCGCGGGAATCACGGTGATTCCGTCCTGCTGGATGGCCTCTCCGTAGACGCGCTTCACGGTGATGCTGTCGCGGGCCCGGTCGATGACCTCATTGACGTCCATGGCGTCCTCCCAGATGCGATGTCGGTGTCCTCTCAACGAGAGGTGGACACGGTGCGGCATGAGGCCCGGATGGGCAGGCCGGCGGGCCGTGGGGGGACACGGGGAGCAGGGGCTCCAGGACAGGCTCCCGGTCACAGGGGCCGGAGGGGCTCGGGCTTCACCGTCAGGCCGCTGCAGGCACCGCGTTGCTCGGATTCGCATGGTCCGTCCAGTCCCATGCGATGGGAGACGCTAGCGGAGGCGGATCCGAAGCTTGACGTCCGCGACCATGAGCTCGTCGCCATCGGCGAGTCGCTGGCGGTCGGTGAGGGGACGCTGGTTGTGGAAGGTCCCCATGGCGGAGCCCATGTCCTCCGCGAACCAGCCCTCCGGTTCGTGGATCAACAGGGTGTGCCGACGCGAGAGCTGCATGGAGTCAGGCCGGTAATGACAGTCGAACTGCCGGCCGATGGTGAAGGAGGTCCCCGTGACGGGAATCTCCTGCCCGACCGCCGTGACAAGGGTCAGCGCGACGTACTTCGGAGCCTGGGGCATGGCGGGCAGGATATCGAGCCAGACGACGCTGCGGGCGAACGAACGGATGGATGCGTGGCGTCATGCTCGACGGAGAAAGCTTCGGGTGTCCCCCACCCACTGGCGGCAAAGACCCGCCGCACGGGCCTTCTGCCCGACGAGCTCGTCGGTTGCGGAGCAGGTGTACGGACCCACGAGGTCGTGAGCAAAGCCGTGCAGGACGCGTAAACCCAGCGCTGCGGAGCAGTGGGGGTGCTGGGGTGTTCTCGCGTGAAAAACCCCGTGTCGCATCAATGTGAGACATACGACGCGTCAGCCGCTGCTGACGGCGCGGATGTTGGAGCGCGGGTCGCCGGCCAATGACAGGTCCAGGCGAGGGTGCCGTCCCGGCTGCTCGCGAAGTGCAGGCTCCACTGGCGCGTCCGCGGACTTCAGCTGCGTCCGCGACGGGCCGCGGGAGGTGCCACGGCAGCCCTCTCCGTCCTCTCCACTGTCAGCAAATGCCAGACCCCGGGTGTTGCCGCAAGCCCCCCCGGTCGTGGTCCACCGTCGCCCGTTTCGAGCCAGGCGCGGGAGGCAGACAAATGCACGCGGACAGGATGACGCAGCATGCGGTGGTGATTGCCGGAGGGGGCCCGACCGGGCTGATGCTGGCAGCGGAGCTGGCATTGGCGCAGGTGGATGTGGCCATCGTCGAGCGGCGCGCCAGTCAGGAGGTCGCCGGCTCACGCTCGCGCGGCCTGCACGCGCGCAGCCTGGAGGTGCTCGCTCAGCGCGGGGTCGTCGAGCGCTTCACCTCGCAAGGACAAGCGGTCCAGAACGTCTCGTTCGGACAGGCGCCGCTGGACCTCAGTGACTGCCCGACGCGTCACAACCATGGGCTCGCGCTCTTGCAGGAGCGCTTCGAGCGCATCCTGGCGGAGTGGGTGGGCGAGCTGGCGGTGCCCATCTACCGTGGATGCGAGGTGACGGGCTTCGCGCAGGACGACACCGGCGTCGACGTGGAGCTGTCCG
>NZ_JBKGHJ010000949.1:0-1584 GCF_046520365.1 Corallococcus sp. 4LFB | reverse complement strand
GGACAGGACCAGCAGGTGCGCGCGCTCCGCGCCAGCGACGGCCGGGAGCGAGGCCACCCCGGGCCGCGCGGACTCCAGGGTGCCCAGCACGACGTGCGCGTTGGTGCCGCCCGCGCCGAACGAGCTGACCGCGCCGTACCGGCGCTCCGCCGGGTCCGTCCACGGCGTGGACTCCGTGGGCACGTAGAGGCGCGAGCCGTCCAGCGAGATGTGCGGGTTGAGCGCCTGGAAGTGCAGGTTCGCCGGGATGACGCCGTGCTTGAGCGACAGCGCGACCTTGAGGATGCCGACGATGCCGGCGCCCGCCTCCAGGTGCCCGATGTTCGTCTTGATGGAGCCGAGCGCGCAGGGCCGCCGCTCGCCCTCCGCGTCGCCGTAGATTTCGCGGAGGGCCTCCACCTCGATGGGGTCGCCCAGGGAGGTGCCCGTCCCGTGCGCCTCCACGAGCCCCACCTCCGCGCCGGTGAGCCGCGCGCGCTCCAGCGCCTTGCGGATGACGGCGCGCTGGGCCCCGCCGTTGGGCGCGGTGAGGCCGTTGCTGAGCCCGTCCTGGTTGACGGCCGAGCCGTGGATGACGGCCCACACCGGGTCCCCGGCCGCGAGCGCGTCCGACAGGCGCTTGAGCACCACGACGCCGCAGCCCTCGCCGCGCACGTAGCCATCCGCGCGCGCGTCGAACGTCTTGCAGCGCCCATCCGGCGCCAGCGGCAGGCCCTTGGAGTGCGCCACCGACACCACGGGCGACAGCAGCAGGTTGAGCCCGCCCGCGATGGCGGTGGAGCTCTCCCCGTTGCGCAGGCTCTGGCAGGCCTGGTGGACCGCCACCAGCGACGACGAGCACGCCGTGTCGAAGGCCATGCTCGGCCCGCGCAGGTCCAGCAGGTACGAGAGCCGGTTGGGGATGATGCAGTTCGTGCCGCCCACCAGCGAATAGGTGCCCAGCACCTGGGGCTCGGAGAGCTGGAGCTGGAGGTAGTCGTTCCCGTTGGCGCCCACGAAGACGCCGGTGTCGGTGCCCGCGAGCGCCTTCGCGCTCAGCCCCGCGTCCTCCAGCGCGTGCCACGCCACCTCCAGGAAGAGGCGCTGCTGCGGATCCATCTGCTCCGCTTCCCGGGGCGAGATGCCGAAGAAGTACGGGTCGAAGCGGTCGGGCGCGTCCAGGAACGCGCCGTAGCGCATGTGCATCCGCCCCGGCGCGGCCACGTCCGGGTCGTAGTAGCGCGACAGGTCCCAGCGGTCCGCGGGCACCTCGCTGACGGCGTCCACCTTGCCGCGCAGCATCTTCCAGAGGGACTCCGGGGTCTCCCCGCCCCCCGGGATGCGGCACCCCAGGCCGATGATGGCGATGGGCTCCCGGCCCCGGGACTCCAGGGCCTCATACCGCGCCCGGAGGTCCTTCAGCGCGTCGAGGCTGCGCTTGAGCAGCGTGGGATCATTCGCGGTGGGCAGTGGGGCCGTCATGGTCAGGACTCCTTGATGAGCTGGTGGACCTGGGCGAGCTCGGCCTCCAGAAGCCGCTCGAGCTCCAGGTCGGAAGGCAGTGACACGTCGGCGGGCACGGCGGGCGCGGCGGGCGCGGGCGGG
>NZ_JBKGHJ010000948.1:0-1585 GCF_046520365.1 Corallococcus sp. 4LFB | reverse complement strand
CGCGACCCGGCGCGCGGCGGAGGACCCGGCGGCGGGGACCTCGCGGGACTCGGCGCGCCTGCCGTGGGGTGTGAGCGGCGCTTCCCTTCCCAGCGACTGCGGCGGCATCCGCGGCGTGGGCTGGGGAGGACGTCCGTTCGCGGCGTCGGCGGCGCGGTCGTCCTGCGACAGCACCAGCGTCGTCCCATGGCGGTCCTCGTCCGGCGAGCCGCTCCGCTTCGCACCCGAGGCGTGTTCCCGCGACGGCATCACCGCCGTGGGCTCGCGGGGCGGCGGCTCGGCGCCAGCGTCAGGCCGCGGCAGCGCGCCATCCTCCAGCGCCGTCCGCTCCGGGAGCGCGGGCAGCCCCTGGTTGCTGGCCGCGACGGGGAACAGCCTCCGGACGAACGCGCCCACGTCGGTGTCATCGACGGAGCGGGCGTGGTTCAGCACGCACTGGGCCAGCGCGCGCTCCAGCTCCCCCGCCGTCTGGAAGCGCTGCGACAGGTCGCGCTCCAGCGCGCGGCGGATGACGGCGTCCAGGTCCGGCGGCACGTCCGGGTTGAGGCGCGCGGGCGGCACGATGGCGCTCTCCTGCACCGCGCGCAGGACGGCGATCTCGGAGTCGCCCTGGAACAGCCGCCCGCCCGTGAGCAGCTCCCACAGCACCACGCCCAGCGCGAACACGTCGGTGCGCACGTCCACGCTCTCGCCCCGGGCCTGTTCGGGGGACATGTACGCGAACTTGCCCTTGAGCACGCCGGGGTTCGTGAGCTTGTTGCCCGCCTTCGCGATGCCGAAGTCGGTGAGCTTCACCGCGCCGTCGTAGGACACGAGCACGTTGTGGGGCGTGACGTCCCGGTGCACCAGGTTGAGCAGCTCGCCGTTCACCCGCAGGCGGTGGGCGTAGTGCAGGCCGCGCGCGACCTCCGCGCCGATGTGCGCCACCAGCACGGGCGGCATCGGCGTCATCGCCTCCTTGCTCCGCTTGCGCAACTCCCACAGCGAGCAGCCGCGCACGTACTCCATCGCCAGGTAGTAGGTGTCCTCGTGCTTGTCGAAGTCGAAGATCTGCACCACGTTGGCGTGGTTGAGCCGCGAGGCCAGCCGCGCCTCCGCGATGAACATCTGCACGAAGTCCGGGTCGCTCGCGAGGAACGCCCGCACGCGCTTGATGACGACCTCCTTCTCGAAGCCCTCCGGCCCGCGCGCGGTGCACAGGAAGATCTCCGCCATGCCCCCTTCGGCGAGCTTGCGGCGCACGACGTACTTGCCGACGTGGGTTCCTGCCTCGAGCGTCACGGAAGGGTCCAAGGCCGCGCCTACTCGAACTTGACCGTCACCACGTTGAGGTCGATGGGACGCACCTCGATGCGGCGGCTGAGGGTGCGCTTCAGCTCGGAGTTGGTGAACTTGCAGTCATACGAGCCCACGCGCAGCTCCACCGGCTGGAACGGCGTCTCGCCCAGCTTGCGTCCGTTGCACGTCACCTCCGCCCACGGCGTCACCACGAAGCTCACCGACGCGGCTCGCTCCGCGGCGCGAGCGGGCTCACGCACCTCCGCGGCGAGCACCACCGTGGCCGCGGTGGCGGCGGGCGCCCTCA
>NZ_JBKGHJ010000947.1:0-1585 GCF_046520365.1 Corallococcus sp. 4LFB | reverse complement strand
CCCCCGGCCAGCCGCCTCCCGGCGCGGAGGGCGTGGCCGGCGGCACCGAGACCGGCGGCGCGGCGACGCTGTCGCAGATCATCCCGGACGAGCGCACCAACAAGCTCATCGTCGTGGCCAGCCCCGCCGCCTTCGGCCGCATCCAGGACCTGGTGCGGGAGATCGACATCCCGTCCGGCAGCGGCAATAAAATCAACGTCTACCCGCTGGAGAACGCCAACTCCGAGGAGCTGGCCAGCACGCTCCAGTCGCTCGCGCAGGGCACCGCCAACCGCCCCCAGCGCGGCCCCATCCCGCCGCAGGCGCAGGGCCTGCCGCGCGCGCCCGCCCAGGCCGCGGAGCTGTTCAGCGGCGAGGTGAAGATCTCCGCCGACAAGGGCACCAACTCGCTGGTCATCGTCGCCAGCCAGGCGGACTACAAGAACATGGTCCAGATCATCCAGCAGCTGGATCAGCCGCGCCGCCAGGTGTTCGTGGAGGCGGTCATCATGAAGTGAACCTGGACCGCAACAGCGAGTTCGGCATCAACTTCCACCAGGGCTTCAGCCTCAAGACGGACGACGGCGCCATCCCCGGCATCCTGGGCACCAACTACTCCGGCGGCTCCATCCCCCCGTCCTTCTCCCTGGCGAACCTGGCCAGCATGGGCGGCTTCCTCGCCGGCATCCAGGGCCCCGTCCTGCCGGAGCTCAAGGCGCTGGGCATCGACATCCCGGCCTTCGGCGTGGTGCTCAACGCCATGCAGCAGTCGTCCGACGTGAACGTGCTGTCCACGCCGCACCTGCTCACCAGCGACAACGAGGAGGCGGAAATCACGGTGGGCCAGAACGTGCCCTTCCAGTCCGGCTTCACCCCGTCCGCGCTGGGCAGCTCCATCACCGGCGCTGGCGCCGGCACCAACGGCGGCATCAACCCGTCGCTCCTGGGCTCGCTGGGCGGCCTGGGGTCGCTGTACGCCCCCATCACCCGCCAGAACGTGGAGCTCAAGCTCACCGTCAAGCCGCAGATCAACGAGAGCGACTACATCCGCCTCGTCATCACGGAGCAGACGGAGGAGATCGCCTCCTCGGACCCCGTCCTGGGCCCCACCACGTCGAAGCGCAGCGCCAAGACGACGGTCATCGCCAAGGACATGGAGACGGTGGTGATTGGCGGCATCATGCAGGACCGCACGCTGGAGTCCGTCTCCAAGGTGCCGGTGCTGGGTGACATCCCGCTCCTGGGCCACCTGTTCCGCGACACCACGCGCCGCAAGACGAAGACGAACCTGCTGCTCTTCCTCACGCCCTACATCATCCGCGGCCAGGAGGACTTCCGCCGCATCTTCGAGCGCAAGATGAAGGAGCGGCAGCAGTTCGTGGAGCAGTTCTATGGCCAGGTCCCCGGCTACGACGTCGCGGTGGACTTCAGCCGCAAGCCCGGCCCCCTGTCGCGCATGAACCAGGCCGTCATGAAGGAAGAGCAGCGGGTGGAGAACGGCGGCAGCGGCACGTCCAACGAGCGGGTCATCCGTCCCGCTGGCGCGCCCCCGGCCGCTGGCGGCGCGCGCCCGCCGCCCCGTCCCCCGCCCAGCCGGACGAGCAGG
>NZ_JBKGHJ010000946.1:0-1587 GCF_046520365.1 Corallococcus sp. 4LFB | reverse complement strand
CTTCCACGGGCGCGGCGCGCGGGCCCGGCAGGCGCGCGGGCCCGGCGGGCGCCATCGCCACGTCGAGCAGCTTCGCCACCCCGAAGTCGAGCAGCTTCACCTGCCCGTCCTCGGTCAGCAGCGCGTTGGCGGGCTTGAGGTCCCGGTGCAGCACCCCCTGCCGGTGCGCCGCCGCGAGCCCCTTCGCCAACCCGATTCCAATCTCCAGCACCCGCGTCCACGGCACCGGCCGGGACAGCCGGTCCAGGCTGTCTCCTCGCAGGAACTCGGAGACGAGGTAGGGCCGGTCCTTCACCTCTCCGACGCGGTGGATGCCCACCACGTTCGGGTGCTGCACGCGGGCAATCGCTCGCGCCTCCGTGCGGAAGCGCTCGCGCTGCGCCTCATCCGGTGCGACGCCCGCGATGAACTTCACCGCCACCAGCCGGTCCAGCACCGTGTCGTGCGCGAGGTACACCTCGCCCATCGCGCCGCGCCCCAGCGGCTGCAGCAGGCGGTACTCCCCGAACGTCGCGGGGGGCTGCCACGCTGGAAGCGGCTCGCTCCTCATTCACCCGCCGCGCCCCGGCCTCGCGAGGGCGAGATGCGGTGCTGCTTCAGCTTGAACGCGAACGTGCGCAGCGGCATCCCGATGAGCTGCGCCGCGCGCGTCTGCACCCCGCCCGTCGCCTCCAGCGCCTCCTGCATCCGCTGCCGCTCCAGCGTCCGCAGCTCCTCCGCCAGGTTCTGGAACACCTTCGGCGGCTCCGTGCCCCCCGCGGTCCGCACCGCCTCCGGCTCCGGCGGCGCGTCCATCCCCGCCCGCAGCGACTCCGGCAGGTGCGACGGCTCCACCACCGGCCCCGGCGACGTGGCCACCGCGTACTCCACCGCGTTCTTCAGCTCGCGCACGTTCCCCGGCCACGGGTGCGCGCCCAGGACCTCCATGGTGGCGGCGGACAGGTGCAGCGGCGGGCGCCCTGCCCTCGCGCACGCGTCCTCCATGAACGCCCGCGCCAGCAGCGGCAGCTCCCGGGGCCTGTCTCGCAGCGGCGGCAACACCACCACCGCCGCGGACAGACGGAAGAACAGGTCCTGCCGGAACCGGCCCGCCTTCACCTCGTCCGCCAGCACCCGGTGCGTGGCCGCCACCACGCGCAGGTCCACGGGCCGCTCGCGCGAGTCCCCCAGCCGGGTGATGACCTGCTGATCCAACGCGCGCAGCAGCTTGGCCTGGATGGGCAGCGACAGCTCCGCCACCTCATCCAGGAACAGCGTCCCGCCGCTCGCGCGCTCCAGCAGGCCCGCCCGGGCCCGGTCCGCGCCGGAGAACGCGCCCCGCTCGTGGCCGAACAGCTCCCCTTCCACCAGGCTCTCCGGCAGCGCCGCGCAGTTGAGCGGCACGAACGGCTGCGCCGAGCGCGGCGACCAGTGATGCACCGCCCACGCCGCGTTCTCCTTCCCCGCCCCCGTCTCGCCGTGGATGAGCACCGGCAGCGGGCTCGCCGCCAGCCGGCGCAGCAGCTCGAACAGCCGCATCAGCGCCGCGTCCGCCACCACCACCGACCGCTCGCCCAGCGCCAGCCGGTACATGGACGGCCCGCTGAC
>NZ_JBKGHJ010000945.1:0-1587 GCF_046520365.1 Corallococcus sp. 4LFB | reverse complement strand
GGCCATCGGAGAGCCAGCGCACGCGGTCGCCCGTGCGGTACATGCGAGCGCCGGGAGAAGGGCTGAAAGGGTCCGGCACGTAGCGCTCGGCCGTCAAATCAGGCCGGGCGAGGTAGCCGCGAGTCACCTGGGCGCCGCCGACGAAGAGTTCGCCCGGGACGCCGAGAGGCGTAGGCCGCAGCGAAGCATCCAAGACGTAGAGTCGCGAATGGGCCAAGGGCCAGCCCAGCGGCACGGAGGCGGCAGTCGACGCGGGCAACTGCACGCGGCCGGCGAGCACGCCGACGGTCGTCTCGGTGGGGCCGTAGTGGTTGTGCACTTCGCAGTCCGGAGCGAGCGCATGGACGGACTGGAGCAGGGCCCAGGTGGAGGACTCACCGCCAAGCACGAGGCGCTTGCGAGGCAGGACGAGGCAAGGCTCGGGAGCGGTGAGCAATGCGGCCAGGTGCGAAGGCACCACCTTCATGCAGTCGATGGGGTGACGCGCGAAGTAATCAGCCAGGGCCGCGGGGCTGGAGGCGCACTCCTGCGTGAGGACGTGGAGCAGGCCACCCGTGGTGAGGGCCGGGAAGAGGACGGTGTTGCCCAGGTCGGCGACGAAGGTGGAGACGAGGGCGAAGCTTGCGCAGGACTCCAGGCCAAGGCGCTGCGTCACCGAATCGACGTAGGTGAAGAGCTGCGAGTGCGCGACGGCAACACCCTTTGGCCTGCCGGTGGAGCCAGAGGTGAAGAGGACGTAGGCAAGAGAGTCCGGATGCGCCTCAACCGGCGGTGCGTCGGTGCGCAGGCGAGAAAGCACGGAGGCGTCTTCATCCAGGCGAACGACGTGCGCGGAAGAGGACTCGAACGCGGAGGCGTGGCGGGCCACCGTCACGACGACGGGCGCGGAGACTTCGTGCACCAGGGACTGCAAGCGCAGGGCGGGCTGAGCCGGGTCCAGCGGCACGTAGGCACCGCCAGCCTTCCAGACACCCAGCAGGGCGACGACGGTCTCGACGGAGCGCTCCAGGCACAGCGCGACGCACGAGTCGGTGCCGACGCCCAGGGAGCGCAGGTGCCAGGCCAGTTGGTTGGCGCGCGCGTCCAGCTCTCCATACGTAAGCACCTGTCCATCGCATGCCACGGCGGGCGCATCCGGATGGAGGGCCGCGCGCTGCTCGAAGAGGGAGTGCACGCTGCGAGGCGGGGGAAGCGGCGCCTCGGTGGAGACGAAGTCCGTCAGCAGCAGCTTCTTCTCGGCCTCCGTCAGCAGCGGCAACTCACCGACACGCGAGTCGGGCGAAGCGAGCGCGGCCTCCAGGAGGACGCGCAGGTGCTCCACCATGCGGGAGACGGTGGACGATTCGAACAAATCCGTGCGGTAGCCCAGGGTGCCAGTGAGGCCGTGCGGCGTCTGGGAGAGGGACAGGGTGAGGTCGGACTTGGTGGCCTCGAAGTCGCGTGCGAGAGGCTGGAAGGACAGGCCCGAAAGACTCAACTCCGAGGCCGGCGCGTTCTGCAGCACGAGCATGACCTGGAAGAGAGGCGAGTGACTCAGGCTGCGCTGCGGTTGCAGCTCCTCGACGAGCTTCTCGAAGGGCAGGTGCT
>NZ_JBKGHJ010000944.1:0-1588 GCF_046520365.1 Corallococcus sp. 4LFB | reverse complement strand
CCTGCGACGAGCGGCGGCGCTGACCATCGACCTGGCGGAGTCCGCGCGCGGCCGGCACGCGTTCCTCGACGCGGAGGCCATGTACACGCGCGCCCTGGAGCTCATCGAGCCCGAGGACGAGCTGCGCGGGCTCACGGCGCTGCGGGGCCGCGGCCTGATGCGCTACCGCATCGGCCGGTACGAGGACTCCCTCACGGACTTCGCCATCGCGCGGGAGCGGGCGCGGGGCCTGGGGGACTCGCGCGCGGAGGTGGAGCTGCTGCTCGACGAGGCGATGGCGCTCGACTGGGTGAACGACTACGCGCGCAGCGAGGCGCGGGCCCAGGAGGCGCAGCAGCTGGCGGAGACGGTGACGTCGCCCTACGTGCAGGCGCGCCTGCTGCTGGCGCTGGGCCGCGCGCAGTTCCGCAAGGGCGAGTGGCTGGACGCGCTGATGCCGCTGGAGGCCGCGGCGGAGCGGGCGCGGAAGCTGGGCGACGCGGGCTACGAGACGCTGGTGGTGGCGCTGCTCCTCATGGCGGTCATCCTGCCGAACCTGGGCGACATCGACGGCGCCGAGCGCGTGATGGACGAGGTCATCAGCGCGTGCACGGAGCGCGGAGACCGCTTCCACCTGGGCTCGGCCATCAACAACCGCCGCAACCTGTGGGTGGCGCGCAGGGATTTGACGCACGCGCTGAAGGACCAGGAGCGCTTCATGCAGCTGGGGCGCGAGCTGGGCGTGGTGGGCTGGGAGTACTTCGCCGAGCACAACATGGGCGAGCTGTACTACCAGGCGGGCGACGTGGAGGCGGCGGCGCCGCACATCGCGCGGGCCATCGTGCTGGAGCGCCGGCATCCGGAGGTGGCGCACCGGCCGTGGGCGCTGCTGCTCCAGGCGCGGGCCATGGCGTGGACGGGCCGGCACGACCGGGCGCGCGACCTGCTGGAGCAGGTGCGGCAGACGATGGAGAACAACCGCCACGGCGTGAACCTGAGCCCGTCGGAGGAGGTGCTGTTCTCCATGGTGGAGCTGTCCGCGCGGGACGCGACGGCGGAGGAGTGGCACGCGCTGCGCGAGCGCTCCGCCCAGGCGTCCGTGGAGCAGGAGCCGCTCGAAGTTTTGGAGATGATGGGCCTGGCGGCGTGGCGCCGGGGCGACTTCGCGGAGGCGATGCTCGCGCTGGGAGAGGCCCTGGCCCGCGCCGCGCACGTGCCGAACCTGATGGAGGACCGCATCCGCCGCTCGCTGGAGCGCGTGAGGGACCTCACGCCCGCGGCGTAGCGCGCGCCGCGGCTCCCGTGGGCGGCGCACCGCACGAACCTGTCCGACAGTCGGACAGGTCTCCGCGCCCGGGCCCTGGCGGGCGCTACGCCGACCGCGAGAGCGCCGTCGTCGCGGCGATGAGCAGCCCCATCAGCGACTCGCCCACCAGCGCTCCGGAGCCCAGCGAGGGCACGTGCGCATCCGTCGTCTTCGGCGACCACTTGCGCGCGAGCGCCGCCAGCCCCGCGCCCAGGCACAGCGTCACCGCGAAGTAGGCGGGCGTGATGAAGCCGATGCCCATCGCCACCGGCGACGGCAGCCACCGCGCCGCCCGGCCCTTCG
>NZ_JBKGHJ010000943.1:0-1589 GCF_046520365.1 Corallococcus sp. 4LFB | reverse complement strand
TGTCGCGGGTGCGCGCGGAGACGGGCGCGGAGTTGCCACTGCGCGCGTTGTTCGAAGCGCGCACGGTGGAGTTGCTCGCCCGTCAGCTGGAGAAGGCCGCATCCTCGAGCATGACGGCGCTGGGGCGGAGGCAGGGGAATGCCGCCCGGCCGCTCTCGTTCGCGCAGCAGCGGCTGTGGTTCATCGACCAGTTGGAGCCGGGCACGGCGCTCTACAACATGCCCGTGGCGGTGCGGCTGGAGGGAACACTCCGTCACGAGGTCCTGGAACGGGCGTTGCGCGAAGTGATGCGGCGCCATGAGACGCTGCGGACGACGTTCGCGGAGCAGGACGGTCAGCCCATCCAGGTCATCCACCCGGACATGGCCCTGCGCCTGGAGCGGGTGGAGGTGCCCGACGGGGATGCGCTGCAACGGGAGGAGCAGGCCCGGCAGCGGATCGAGCAGGAGATGTTGAAGCCGTTCGAACTGTCGCGCGGTCCGCTCCTCCGGGCACTGCTGCTGAAGGTGGGGGACTCGGAGCACGTTCTGGTCGTCACGATGCATCACATCGTGTCGGACGGCTGGTCGTTGGGCGTGTTCGTGCGGGAAGTGGGCGCGTTGTACGCGGCCTTCGCGGAAGGACGTCCGTCACCGCTGCCGGAGCTGCCGGTGCAGTACGCGGACTACGCGGCCTGGCAGCGCGACGGGTTGCAGGGGGCGACGCTCCAGCGAGAGGTGGACTACTGGAAGCGGAAGCTCACGGGCGCGCCGCCGGTGCTGGAGCTGCCGACGGACCATCCGCGCCCGCCGGTGCGCGGCAGCGCCGGAGCGACGCTGGGCTTCCACTGGCCCCGCGCGTTGGCCCAGGCGCTGCGAGAGGTGGGCAAGCGTGAGGGTGCGTCGCTGTACATGGTGCTGCTGGCCGGGTGGCAGGTGCTGCTGTCGCGCTACTCGGGACAGGAGGACATCAGCGTGGGCTCGCCCATCGCGGGCCGCACGCGCGCGGAGGTGGAAGGGCTCATCGGCTTCTTCGTCAACACGCTGGTGTTGCGTGCCCAGGTGGCGGGCGGTGCTTCCTTCGGCGCCCTCCTGAACCAGGTCCGCGAGACGGTCTTGGAGGCGCAGGAGCATCAGCAGGTTCCGTTCGAGAAGCTGGTGGAGGCGCTCCAGCCCGAGCGTGATCGACGGCACACGCCCCTGTTCCAGGTGTTCCTGGCACTCCAGAACCTGCCTGAGAGCGAAACGCGACTGCCGGGGTTGACGCTCAAGCCCGTGGCCTACCAAGGCCGGACGTCCAAGTTCGACCTGAGCCTCTTCTTCGTGGAGACGCCGGACGGATTGACCGCCGCGGTGGAGTACAGCACCGACCTGTTCGAAGCGGCGACGGTGCGCCGGATGGTGGAGCACCTGCGCACGCTGCTGGACGGCGTGGTGGCGAAGCCGGAGGAAGCAGTGGGCCGGTTGCCGCTGCTGACGGAGTCGGAGCGCCAGCAGGTGCTGGTGACGTGGAGCCAGTCGCAGGCGGAGTACGCGCGCGACGCAACGATTCCGCGCCTCTTCGAGGCGCAGGCGAAGCGCACCCCGGAAGCCGTGGCGGTGGTGAGCGGC
>NZ_JBKGHJ010000942.1:0-1599 GCF_046520365.1 Corallococcus sp. 4LFB | reverse complement strand
ACCTGGCGGGAGAAGGCCAGGCGCGCGGCTACCTGCTGAGGCCGGAGCTGACGGCAGAGAAGTTCCTGCCGGAAGTCTATGGGCCGGCGGGCAGCCGCATGTACCGCACGGGAGACCGGGTGCGGTACCGGGCGGACGGAGTGCTGGAGTACCTGGGCCGTGTGGACTTCCAGGTGAAGGTGCGAGGCTTCCGCATCGAGTTGGGCGAAGTCGAAGCAGCCCTGCGCGAGCAGGAGGCGGTGAAGGAAGCCGTCGTCGTGGCGAAGGGGGAGGGCGCGGAGAAGCGGCTCGTGGCGTACGTGGCGCCGAAGGCAGGCGCGACGCTGGAGGCAGAGGCGCTGAAGGCAAGCCTGCGTCAGCGGTTGCCGGAGTACATGGTGCCCGGGGCAGTGGTGGTGCTGGAGGCGCTGCCGCTCAACGCCAACGGCAAGGTGGACCGCAAGGCCCTGCCGGAGCCGGAGGCACCGGCCTCCACCCGCACGTACGTGGCACCACGCACGGAGACGGAAGCGAAGCTTGCGGCCATCTGGGCGGAAGTGCTGCGAGTCCCACGGGTAGGCGTGAAGGACGACTTCTTCGCGCTGGGAGGCCACTCGCTGCTGGCGACGCAGGTGGTGTCGCGGGTGCGCGCGGAGACGGGCGCGGAGTTGCCACTGCGCGCGTTGTTCGAGGCGCCCACGGTGGAGTCCCTTGCTCGCCGGCTGGAGAGCGCTGGACGCGCGAAGGCACCGGCCCTCGTGCGCGTGTCACGGGAAGCACCGCTGCCGCTGTCGTTCGCGCAGCAGCGGCTGTGGTTCATCGACCAGTTGGAGCCGGGGACGGCGCTCTACAACGTTCCCGTGGCGGTGCGGCTGGAAGGCGACCTGGATGTCGGAGCCCTGGAGCGCGCTCTGCGTGAGGTCGTGCGCCGTCACGAGGCCCTGCGCACGACGTTCGTGGCGGGGAACCCGGAGCCGGTGCAACGGGCCGCGGCCGGCAGTGCCTTCACCCTGGTGGTGGACGACCTGACGTCGAACACCGCCGGGCTCCAGCGGCGTGTGGAGCAGGAGGTCCTGCGGCCTTTCGAGCTGGCACATGGCCCGTTGATCCGGGCGCTGCTGCTCAAGCTCGACGCCCGTGAGCATGTGCTCGCCGTCACGTTGCATCACATCGTGTCGGACGGATGGTCGCTCGGCGTGCTGATCCGCGAGGTCAGTACGCTCTACGCGGCCTTCGTGCACGGCCTGCCCTCGTCGCTGCCGGAGCTGCCGGTGCAGTACGCGGACTATGCGGCGTGGCAGCGCGGCTGGTTGCAGGGCACGACGCTCCAGCGGGAAGTGGACTACTGGAAGCAGAAGCTTGCCGGTGCGCCGCCGATGCTGGAGCTGCCCACGGACCGTCCGCGTCCGGCGGTGCGAGGCAACGCGGGGGCGACCCAGGGCTTCCTCTGGCCGCAGTCGCTGGCCCAGGGCCTGCGAGGCCTCGCGCAGCGCGAAGGCGCCTCGCTGTACATGGTGCTGCTGGCCGGGTGGCAGGTGCTGCTGTCGCGCTACAGCGGCCAGGACGACATCAGCGTGGGTTCGCCCATCGCGGGCCGCACGCGCGCGGAGGTGGAGGGCC
>NZ_JBKGHJ010000941.1:0-1610 GCF_046520365.1 Corallococcus sp. 4LFB | reverse complement strand
TGCCCAAGGCGGACGCGGCGCTGTTGCAGCGGCGCGGCGCTGGAGCTGGGGCGGCTGGGGGCCACGGACCAGGGCCCGGCGCTGGCCACCCGGCTCGTCGAGCGCGACACCGAGGCGCGCGCCACGGTCATCCAGGCGGTGGACTGGCTGGCGGACGCCCCCGGCGCGGCGAAGAAGCTGCGCGAGGCGTCCCTGCCCGCGATGAAGAAGCAGCTGGAGGACGAGAAGGGCAACTCCCACTTCGTGCGCGTGAACGAGGACCTGCGCCGGCTGCTGGTCAAGCTGGAGCGGGCGTAACGAGGCTCCAGGAAGCGTGAGGCGCGGAGGGCACGCGCAGGTGCCCTTCCGCGCCGGCAGCGTGTCACGCGGGGACGGGTGTGGCGCCATCCTCCGAGGCGCGCAGCGCGGGCGGCATGCGCTCCAACGCGCGGTGGAGCACGCCCAGCTGGCGCACCAGCCGCGTCACCTGCGTTCGCGCCAGCGCGTCCGCGTCCTCCAGGCCGGGCACCTCGCGCTTGAGCGCGGATGGCACGCGCCGCGCCACCAGCGCCGCGGACAGCTCCTCCAGCGCGTCCGACGCGTAGCGCACCACCGGCTCCAGGTCCGACCGCGGATGCCAGGCGCGGCTCGCCGCCAGCGCCGTCACCGCCGCGGTGAAGCGCCTCGCGTAGGTGATCAACGCCATCCCCGGCTCCAGCTCCTCCGCCGGCCCCTTCCACTCGCTCAGCATCCGCTGGAACGACGCCTCCGCGGACAGCAGCGCCACGCCCACCTTGCGCCGGGCCTCCCGCAGCGCGGCCTCCGTGGGCACCGGCGTCCGCGCCACCGCGCGCAGGTAGTCCTGGTCCGCCTTCAGCACGCGGGCCACCTCCTCGGCGAAGCGCGCGTGCTCGGGGCTCGGCCAGAGCAGCCGGATGCCCACCAGCGCCAGCGCGCCGCCCATCAGCGTGTTGAGGATGCGCACCCCCGCGAGCCGCCAGTCCCCGGTCTGGAGCTCCGCGAGCAGCACCAGCGCCGGCGCCAGCAGCACCTGGTAGACCGTGAAGTTCAGCGGCCGCACGCTCACCGACACGCAGACCAGCACCCCGATGGCCGCGAGCATCATCCAATGCGCGGGCAGCACCTGCACCAGCCCCATGGCCAGCACGCTGCCCACGAACGTCCCCGCCACGCGCTGCAGCCCCTTCTCCGTGGTGAGCCCCGCGTACGGCTGCAACACGACAATCACCGTGATGGTCACCCAGTACCAGTGGTTGAGCCCCAGCCCCTCCGCCAGCGCCGTCGCCACCGTCGCGGTGAGCCCCAGCCGCAGCGCGTGCCGGAAGACCACCGACTCCGGCGTCAGGTGGTCGCGCAGCACCTTCCACCCCGCGCGCCCCCGGCCCGGCTCCGTCTCCAACAGCTTCGTGTCCCGCTCCGGCAGGGGCTCGCCGCACTCCAGCCGGGACGCCACGTCCAGCGCCACCGCGCTGTACTCATGCAGCCGTCCCAGCAGCCCCGCGGCGTGCGCGTACTGCGAGCGCGCCGGCTCCGGGAGCCCTCCGTCCGCCTGGAGCACCCGCCCCACCCGCTGCGCGTCCCACGACGTCGGCACCGGCACCGAGCCCCGC
>NZ_JBKGHJ010000940.1:0-1618 GCF_046520365.1 Corallococcus sp. 4LFB | reverse complement strand
ACCTTCCAGCAGGTCGCCTCCGACGCTCGCTCCGCCAAGTTCGACCTCACCCTGACGATGCAGGACTCACCGCAGGGGTTCACCGGCTGGCTGGAGTACAGCACCGCCCTCTTCGAGCGGAGCACCGTGGAGCGGATGGCCCACCACCTGCGCATGCTGCTGGAGGCCGTGTCCGCGAAGCCCGAACAGGCCCTGTCCGAGCTACCGCTGCTCTCCCGTGAGGAGCGCCAGCGCATCCTCGTGGACTGGAACGACACCGGGGTCGCGAGTCCCATGGAGCTCCCCGTCCACGTCCACTTCGCCCAGCAGGCCCGGCGCACGCCCGACGCGGTGGCCCTGGTCCTGGGCGATGCGACGCTGACGTACGCCCGGCTCGAAGCCCGCGCGAACCAACTGGCCCATCACCTGGGCGCGCTGGGCATCGTTCCCGGCGCGCGCGTCGGGCTCGCGGTCGAGCGTTCGTTCGAGATGGTCATCGCCCTGCTCGCCATCCTCAAGGCGGGCGCGGCCTTCGTCCCCGTGGACCGCAATGCCCCGGTGGACCGCATCGCGATGCTGCTGGAGGACGCCGACGTCGGCGTGGTGCTCACGCATCAACCCTTCGCCTCCAAGCTGCCCGCGTCCGGCACCCGCGTGTGGCTGGACGCGCAGCAGGACGTCCTGGCCACGCTGCCCACGCACGCGCCCGACGTCCGCGTGCACGGCGAGTCGCTCGCCTACGTGATGTTCACGTCGGGCTCCACGGGGCGTCCCAAGGGCGTCAGCGTGCCGCACCGGGGCATCACCCGCCTGGTGCTCGGCAGCACCTTCATGCGCTTCGGACCCGGCGAGGTGTGGCTGCAGGTCGCGCCCATCGCCTTCGACGCGTCCACCCTGGAGCTCTGGGGCGCGCTGCTGCACGGCGCGAAGCTCGTCCTCCCTCCGGCCCACGCCCTGTCGCTGGAAGAGCTGGCCGGGCAGCTGCGCCGTCACCGCGTGACGGCGCTGTTCATCACGACCGCCCTCTTCGAGCAGCTGGCCCTTCACCAGGGCGAGGCATTGGCGGAGGTGCGCCAGGTCCTCACGGGCGGGGACGTGATGCCCTGGTCGCGGCTGCGAGATCACCTCCCGCGGCTCGCCGAAGGCACGACGCTGATTCATGCCTACGGTCCGACGGAGAACACGACCTTCTCCACCACGCTGCCGCTGCACCGCGACACGCGCGTGGACGGCCCCGTCCCCATTGGCCGGCCCATCCCGAACGCCACGGCCTACGTGTTCGATGCGAACCTGCACCCCGTGCCCGTGGGTGTCGCGGGCGAGGTGTACGTGGGAGGCCCCGGGCTCGCGTGGGGCTACCTCCACCGCCCCGAGCTGACCGCGGAGCGCTTCGTGCCCCACCCCTTCGCCTCCACGCCGGGCGAGCGCCTCTACCGCACGGGTGACAAGGCGCGCTGGCTGGAGGACGGCACGCTCGACTTCCTGGGCCGGGTCGACTTCCAGGTGAAGGTGCGTGGCTTCCGCATCGAGCTGGGTGAAATCGAATCCGCCCTGCGCGCCTTCCCGGGCATCAACGAAGCCGTCGTCGTGGCCCGGGGCGCGGACGCGGACAAGCGCCTCATCGGCTACGTCACCGCGC
>NZ_JBKGHJ010000093.1:0-20361 GCF_046520365.1 Corallococcus sp. 4LFB | reverse complement strand
CCAGCACCCGCGCCACGCCCGCCGTCACCGTCGCGGCCGGCGCCGGGAAGCGCTCCGACCCCAGCACGGACGGGTCCGGCACCAGCAGGTAGAACAGCGGCACCACCACCAGCGCCCCCACGACACACCCCAGGAGCTGCGCCAGGAACACGCGGCGGGGATTCGCGCCCAGCAGGTGCCCCGCCTTCAGGTCCGTGAGCAGGTCCGCGGACGAAGACGCCGCGTTGACCGTGAGGCCCGCCGTCGCCAGGTTCGCCTTCACGTCCCCGGGCAGCAGCACGCCGTACGTGAGCTGCGTCACCTGCCCCAGCGCGCCCACGGGGCTCACGTCCGTCTCGCCCGTGACGCGGCAGGAGATGAGGCACAGCACGAACGACAGCGCCACCGCGAGCAGCGCGTGCGGCACCGGCACGTCGAAGCCCACCCGCGCCAGCGCCACCGTCGCGGGCGTCAGCACCAGCATCCCCGCGACCCACCACCGGCCGGGCACCTGGAGCGCTTCAATGGGATGGGGCGCCTGCCGCGACGCCCCGCCCCGGAGCCCCCGCAGCGCCCGGCCCCACACCCGGGCCTGGAGCGCGAACTGCAACAGCGACGCGGTGGTGAGCGCCGCCGCGCCCGGCCACAGCGCCCACGCGAGGAAGTCCCCGTCCACGGCCACCACGCCCGCCGCCATCAACCGGGGCGCGACGACGCCGTGGACGACGAGCGCCCCCAGCAACATGGACGCGGTGACCCGCACGCCCAGCAGCGCGCCCCCGCCCACCGGCATCAACCCCGTCTCCAGCGCGAACCCCAGCCGCTCCAGCGGAACCCCGCCCAGCGTCCCGGGAAACGCATACGCATACGGCACGCGCCCGAACCCATCGCGCGCGAGCGTCAACAGCCCCGCGACCAGCCCGCCCACGCCCAGCATCCGCAGCCGGGGCCCCGCCTCCTCACCGCCCGCGTGCAGCGCGCGAGCCGTCGCCGCCGCGGCCGTCCCCGACGCGAACGGAAGCTGCTCCCGGTCCACCAGCTGCCGCTTGAGCGGCACCGCGAAGAGGACGCCCAGCGCGGACAGCAGGAACGTCCACGCCAGCAGCGTCACCCCGGGCAGGTGGTGCCCCGTGGTGAGCAGCCACGCGCCCTGCACCGACACGAGCGCGCCCCCCGTCGCGTACCCGCCGACGACGCCACCGTCTGCGCGCAGCCCAGCTCCAGCAGGGACAGCGGCGCTCCCGCGGCGCGGGGACTCAAGCGCCGGAGCGCCCATGCGTCGCGGACGCGAGCAGCGCGGCGGTCACGGCCACCCCGAACGCCACGCCCGTCTTCAGGCCCGCGTAGAGGTTGGTGGCGCAGGTGAGCACGCCCAGCCCCGCGCCCAGCGCCACCGCGCGCAGCGTCAACTGGGGCAGCCGGTCGCCCTGGTACACGCGGGTGAGCCAGTAGGTGTCCACCTCCGCCTGCGTCGTCCCGGGGATGCTCAGCAGCGTCAACGAGGCGTCGGTGGGCACGTCCCCGGCGGGGACGGCGCGGGGAGCAGGGGCCGGCATGCGCGGCCCATCCTCTCCGTTCATCCCCTTCCGCGCCACCCTGGTCCGCGGCGTCACGCCTCGCGCGAGCGCAGCAGGTAGAAGACGTAGCCGTAGCTGTCCCCGTGGCGGCGGTACAGGTTCACCTCCTGCTCCGCCGCCGCGATGACCTCGCGCAGCGCCGCGTCCGCCGTGGGGCGCAGCCGGTCGATGCGCTGGAGCAGCGGCGTGTAGTAGTCGTCCCACCACGCGGACGCGGGCAGCGTGAAGGTGTCCAGCACCGTGAAGCCCGCCGCCTCCGCGGTGGCGCGGTTCTGGGCGACGTGGGCCATGGACGGATACGCGGCCGACCAGAAGCGCACCGCCTCCGGGGGCCGCACGTCGGTGAGCCAGGAGCACTCGGTGACGGCCACCTGCCCGCCGGGCGCGAGGAGCGGCCGCCACTGGCGCAGCCCCTGCCCGAAGCCCATCACGTAGATGGCGCCCTCGGACCAGATGAGGTCGAAGGACGCGGGCGGCAGCGTCAGCGCGCCCATGTCCTCCTGTCGCGTGACGATGGCGTCCGACAGCCCCTGCTCGCGGGCCTCGCGCTCCAGCCGGTCGAGGTAGGGCCGGTGCAGGTCCACGGCGGTGACGCGGGTGCCCAGCTCCCGCGCGAGCACCAGCGAACTGGCGGCCGGTGCCCGCGCCCAGGTCCAGCACGCGCGGCGAGGGCGGCGGCGGAGCCAGGCGGCGCAGGGCCTCGCGGGTGCAGTCGTCGCTGCCAGGGCCCAGGCGGGGCAGCTCGCTGTAGAGGGTGAAGAAGGCGTTCGCCGTCTGGCGCAGCTCGCCGCGCTGCGCTTCACGTTGCCCTGGAGCAGCGGGACGCGCTTCCAGTGTTCCTCGATGCGCTGCTTGAACAGCTCCGGCATGGGCAGGTCCGCGCGCAGCGTGGTCCACGCGTCGAGCGCGACCTCCACGGCGCCCGTCACCACCGGGAGGACGTCCTCGTCGCCCAGGCCCAGCTTGCGCGCCAGCCGCTCGAAGCTCTGGAGCGACACGTCCTCGAAGCGCTTGGACTTCGCCAGGTTCAGCGCGAGCTGATCCTGCGGCATGTACTGGATGGTGGAGACGAAGTCGTACGCGGGCGACAGCGTGGGGCGCGTGCCGTCCGGGTAGATGAGCGACCAGTTCTTGTGGTGCGCGTCGCCGTTGCCGCACGCGATGATGAACACCAGCCGCCGCAGGAACTCCTGGAGCGCGTCCAGGCCCGCGACCTTGAGCAGCACGTTGGCGATGGTCTCGTAGTTGTACTTCTTGTACTTCTCGTCGGAGTACAGCCCCAGCACCTGCGCCAGGTCCTCCATGTGCACGCGGTGGCCGGGCGACGGACGGTCGAAGCGGCGGATGGCGTATGCCAGGTCCTCGCGCAGGGTGATGCCTTCGGGCAGGCCGTGCAGGTCGGAGACCTTGAGCAGTTGGAGCTCCGGCACGTCGATGCCGGTGGCGCGCGCCCAGGTCATCACGGACAGCTCGTTCTCCGGCACGCGGTCGTAGCGGTTGTCCGGCAGCTTGACGATCCAGTCGCCGCCCAGGCCGCCCATGGGCAGCGTCATGCCCCGGTCGCGCCGGAGCATGGAGAACTTGAGCTGCACGCCCGCGAGCGAGAAGCGCAGCGGCTCACCGTCGGACGCGGGTTCGGCGGGGACGTCCGTGAGGGGCGCGTCGTGGCCGGCGAGCTCGCCCGCCGGGCGGACGATGACGGCGCCAGAGAGGTCCGCGCCCAGGTGCGCGATGAAGAAGAACTCGCGCTGCCGGGCGATGTTCTGGCGCTCGGAGATGAGGTCGCGCAGCGGGCCTTCGGGCAGGAGGTTGGAGAAGAACGGCGGCAGCCGCATGCGGCTGGTGTGGCGGCGCGACAGGTCGTCCTCGAAGAACTGGCCCAGGACGGGGCGCGGGTAGCGCTGGCGGTAGTCCTCGGAGAGGCTGAACTCGATGCGCTCGTCCGCGAGCAGCGTGAGCGTGCCGACGTGCACGTCCCCGATGAGGACGTCGAGGATGCCGGTGGTGGACACGGGGAGCGAGGGGTCCATGTCAGTCCTCATCGTCGTCGATGATCATCGACTGGAGCGAAGGCCGGTCGGATTCGTCCCAGCGCGTCCGGGCCTCCATGAACTGGCGCAGGACGGGCTCCAGCACGGCCTGACGCAAGGAGAGGAACGCGCCGTCATTGCGCCGCAGGGACTCCAGGGCCTCCGCCGTGAGGCCGTGGCTGTGGAGGAGTTCCTCGGATGGAGGCGGCTGCGCTTCGAGCACCTGGAGGAGCGAGCGTCCCTCCACCGGGGGATGGAAGAGGTAGTTGAAGGTCCCTTCCATCAGGCGCCGCACCGTCCTGCGGTCCTGGGCCCGCTGCGTGCGCCACCGCTCGTCATCCGGGGGCAGGAGGAGCTGGAAGCCCTCGCCCTTCTGCTCCAGCAGCTCTGCCGGGTCCAGCACCGCGCCCGTCAGCAGGTGGCGCGGCTGGAGGGACAGCATCGCGATGCGAAGGACGAGCGGAGGCCTCACGGTGGCGTGGGGCATGACCGGCAGGCCGGTCTCCATCCACCAGCGGATGAGCGGAGGCGGCACCTGCGCCAGCAGCGCCTGGAGGGAGCGCTCCTCGTCGGAGCGGATCGCCGCGAAGACCTGCTGGGCCTCCGCGGGCTTCAAGTCCCAGCCGCCAAAGACGATGTGGCGCCAGAACCAGCGGGACAGCAGCTCCCGGGAGCGCGGCGAGGGCTCCGGGTGCAGCTGGAAGAACCGCGTCAAGAGGACCAGCGAGTTCTCCGGCGCGGGCAGCAGCTTGAGGTGCGGGATGAACGCATCGCGCTTGAGGAACACGATGGCATCGCGCAGCGCCCGGTCCGTGCGGCGGACCGTCTCCGTGAGCTCGTCGTCCTGGTTGAGTTGTTCCTGGTAGCCGCGCGTGAAGTCCAGGCCGCGCACGGCGAGCACGGCGCGCAAGAGCAGCGACTCCGGGATGGCGCCGAAGCCCAGCTCCCGCAGCCCTTGCGTCACCGACTCCAGGCTGAGCGAGCGCGAGCCCACGTACAGCGCGTTGAACACCTCTTCATCCGTGAGCGGCCGGCCCGCCGTGTTGAGGCGCTTGAAGATGATGCGCAGGACCTTCTCGTCCGCGGTGTCCACGACGTAGGCGGGCACCTGGTACTCGCGGATGGCCTTGCCCAGGCGGATGGCGGCGCGCAGGTGCTCCGGGTGCGCCTCCCGGTCCGGGTAGCGGTTGAGCCAGTGGAGCAATGACTCGCTGTCCAGCACCTCGTTCATCGGCAGCCAGTGCGGCGGAGGCGTCCCGGTCTCCGGCGGCGGATGCAGCTCCTCCGTCTCCAGGTCGAAGTACAGGTGGAAGTCATCGCGTCCGGCGTCGTCCCCGTAGGCCGGATGCAGCAGCACGCCCGCGAGCGCCGTCACGCGCTGCTGCCCGTCCACGGCCCACAGGCCCTGGCTGGTGGAGGGCGCGTCGATGCGCACGGGGCCGAAGCTGACGTTGGCGGCGGGCGCGTCCCGGCGCCAGAACAGCAGCGTCCCGATGGGATAGCCCCGGTACACGCTGTCCAGCAGGTCGCGCACGTCCTCCGCGGTCCACCGCAGCGGGCGCTGGAAGTCGGGGATGCGCACCTCGCCACGCCGCACGCGGTCGAGCAGGTCCTCGATGCTGAACGACTTCGTCTCCGGGCGCCGCGTCAGGGGAGCGGGCATCGCGAGCCTCCTCCCCCGGGTCTGTAACCCGAAGCTCCGCGACCCGCCACCTACACCGTGGAGTCCCGTCGCTTCGGCAGCAGCACCACCAGCCCCAGCGCCACCAGTCCCGTCGCGGCGGACAGCCAGCGGCCGCCCTGCCCTACCGCGTTGACGTCCAGTTGCAGGTCCAGCAGGCCGTTCGCCAGGTTCCATCCCCAGTGCAGCCCCACGGCGCCCCACAGCGAGCCCGTGCGCGCCACCGCCGCCGCGTACGCCAGGCCCGTGCAGAACAACATCAGCCACTCCAGCGGACCGTTGCCCAGCCGGTACACGTGCGTGAGCACGAACACGCCCGCGGACAGGGCCACGTAGCCCACGCCCTGCCCCGCCACGGGCCACGCGCGGAACCAGAAGCCTCGCGCCACGATGTCCTCCGCCAACGACGGCACGAACGTGGACACCGCGACGCCCAGCACCGCCACCAGCAGCGCCGTGCCCATCAGCGGCTTCTCCAGGGGCTGTACGCGCATCACGCCCAGCGCCACGCCCACCAGCACGGACACCGGCTTGAGCACCAGCATCACCGCCAGCGCCCTCGCGAGCGAGGAAGCCCTCCACTCCAACGCATACGCATGGAAGCCATTGCGGTAGCCCAGCCACCGTCCCACGCCCCAGGCCACGGCATGAAACAGCGTCATCAGCACCGCCGTCACCGCGAAGCTCCCCAGCAGCCGGCCGCCAATGCCCTCCGGCGCTTCGTAGCAGGCGTACAGCACGGCGAACGCGAGCGCGCAGCGCGGCGCGACACGCGAGGGAAGCGGCGATTCAGGAGGCGAGGGGCTCATGGCGGAGGCACCTCTTAGCGCGGGAACTTCCTCCAACGCACAGCCAGCTTTCGCGGGTCCCTTCGTATTGCATCGCGAGTCACCGCGACACCCGACGAGGGGGATTCCCACATGCGCATCACCCATCACGCCCGGTTCATCCGGGCGCTCACGGCCGTGGCCTGCCTTGGCACCGCCTGCCGCCCTGAAGACGCCGCTGAACCCACCACTCCGCCCGCTCCCGCGGCGCAGGCGCCCGCCATCTCCGGCGTACGCTCCGCGTGGGTCCGCATCGGCCCCAAGGCGGAGGCCCGCGAGGTGAAGTACGAGGCCGTCAACGGCCTGGCCCTCTTCGAGGGCGACATCATCCTGGGCACCGTGGAGGACGTGGAGCGCGAGTCCCCGAAGGTGAAGGCCCAGGCTGGCAACCGCGTCTCCGCGGAGAGCATCCAGGTCACCGGCAGCAGCAAGCGCTGGCCCAACGGCGTCGTCCCCTACGTCCACGTCTACGGCTCGCTGGACGACAACTACGTCATCAACGACGCCATCCGGCACTGGCAGCGCAAGACGGGCCTGCGCTTCGTGCCCGTCTCCTCCACCACGCCCACCTCCACGGACCACGTCTACTTCGTGAAGGGCCAGGGCTGCTCGTCGGCCGTGGGCCGCCAGGGAGGCCGGCAGTACATCACGCTGGAGGGCGCGTGCGGCCTGGGCGCGGTCATCCACGAGCTGGGGCACGCCATCGGCTTCTGGCACGAGCAGAGCCGCGAGTTCCGCGACGACTTCGTGGACATCCTCTGGGACAACATCCTCGACGGCAAGGAGCACAACTTCGAGCAGCACATCAGCGACGGCGACAACTTCGGGCCCTATGACTACGGGTCCATCATGCACTACGGCACGACGGCGTTCGGCAAGACCGACCCCGTGACCGGCGCGACCCTGCAGACCATCCGCCCCAAGGGCGGCCAGGCCATTGGCCAGCGCAACGGCCTGAGCGCGGGCGACGTCGCCTCCGCCGCGTCGATGTACCCGGGCGAGATGAAGGGCAACTTCGAGGAGGTCACCTCCACCGGCTACGTGAAGGGCTGGACGTTCGACACCGCGTCGCCGGAGGTCTCCGTGGACGTGCACGTCTACATCGACGGGCCGTCGGGCTCCGGTGCGTTCGGTGCCGCCGCGACCGCGAACGTCTCGCGCAATGACGTCAACACCGCGTACGACGGCATCCTGGGCAACCACGGGTTCTACTTCCCGGTGCCGGCGTACTACCGCGACGGCCAGAACCACACGATGTACGTCTACGGCATCGACGCGCAGGGCATCCACAACCCGCTGCTCGCGGGTTCGCCGCGCACCTTCAACCTGCCGGGCGCCTTCGGCACGCTCGACAGCATCTCCGGCGACGGCACGGTGGCGGGCTGGGCGATGGACCTGGACTCGCCCTCGGCGTCCATCACGGTCTCCTACTCCATCGACGGCAACCCGGCGTCCGTGGCCAACGTGGTGGCGAACCTCTACCGCGCCGACGTGAAGGCCGCCTATCCCATGGCGTCCGGCTCCAACGGCTTCTCCTTCCGCATCCCGGACGTCTACGTGGACGGCCAGGACCACACGCTGCGCATCTACGCGTTGGATCAGCAGGGCCGCAACAGCCCGCTGCTCGGCAACGCGCCCAAGACGTTCCGGCTGGCCATGCCCTCCGTCTACAAGGCGGGCGTCTTCGCGGGCGCCGGCAGCTCCGCGCAGCTCCTCGCCATCGACGGGTCGGGCTACGGCCCGCGCGTGCTCGTCTCCGGCTACGTCAACGCCAACGGCTTCCCCTTCTTCCACTACCAGGAGGCCTGGGGCGCGTCGCCCCTGCTGGGCGGCTGGCACAACCCCAGCGACATCAAGCTCCAGGGGGACTTCCGGGGCCTGGGTTACGATCAGATGCTCTTCATCAACAACGACGGCATGGGCGGCCGGGTGATGGTCACCGACTTCCGCGACGGCGCGGTCCCCGCCGAGGTGCGCTACCTCGAGTCCTGGGGCCAGAACGCCCTGCTCAACGGCTGGCACGACCCGGAGGACACCCAGCTCGCCGGTGACTTCCTGAACCGGGGCCACGACCAGGTGCTGTTCTTCAACCGCTCTGGCGTCGGGGGCCGGGTGATGATCAACGACTTCAGCGACGGCGCCGTCCCCGCGGAGACCGGCTACCACGAGTCCTGGAGCATGCCGAACTCCTTCGAGGACTGCTCCGAGCCGGACGACAAGCTCTACGTGGGCGACTTCCAGAACCGGGGCTACGACCAGGTGCTCTGCCTCAACCGCTCCGGCACGGGCGCGCGGGTGAAGATCCTCGACTTCAGCACGGGCGTGGCGCCGGCGCAGGTGCGCTACGTGGAGCTGTCCGGAGCCTTCACGCTGTTCGACGGCCTGACGGACGCGGACGACAACCAGGCGGCGGGAGACTTCCGGGGCCTGGGCTACGACCAGCTCCTGCTGGTGAACAACGGCACCACCGGCCCGGCCATGCTCATCGCGGACTTCTTCGACGGCGTCGCGCCGGCCGAGGTCCGCTACAGCGAGGCCCAGGGCGTGAGCTACTACCCGACGCTGCTGGCCAACCGGATGCTGGTGGGTGACTTCCGCAGCCTGGGCCACGACCAGGTGCTCTACGGCTCCTCGTGGGACCCCACCTACTACACCACCATCCTGGACTTCTCCGACGGCGTCGCCCCGCCGGAGCGCATCTTCCAGAAGGTGGAGTTGAACTGACGCCGCTGACGCGGTGACACCGGCGGGGCCGCTTCCCTCACCCTCAGGGCAGCGGCTCCGCCCGGTGCATGCGCGCCGGGTTCTCCAACCCCACGCGGAACCAGCGGTAGCCGTAGCCCTCCAGCGTGAGCACGTGGCGCCCGCCGTCCTCGGGCCAGGAGTGGCCCTCGCTGAGCACGTTGAAGAGCGTGCACGGCTCGTCACCGCCCACGTCCAGCTTCACCGTGCAGGGCCGCGACGACAGGTTGTGCAGCACCACCATCCCGTTGCCCTTCCAGTCGTACCGGATGGCCAGCACGCCCTTGTTGCCCGTGCGCAGCACCTTCCACGCGCCCCACCCCAGCTCCGGGCACTCCTTGCGCGCGCGGATGAGGCGCTCCGTCCAGTTGAGCTGCGAGGCCGGGTCGCGCCGCTGCTGCGCCACGTTCACGTGCTGGAAGCCGAACGGGCCGTCCGACACCAGGGGCTTCACCGGCGCCTCCGCCAGCGTGAAGCCGCCGTGCGGCTCCGGGCTCCACTGCATGGGCGTGCGCACCGCCTGCCGCTCCACCAGCGCCAGGTTCTCCCCCATGCCCAGCTCGTCGCCGTACCAGATGACCGGCGTCCCCGGCAGCGTGAACATCAGGCTGTAGGCCACCTCGATGCGGCGGCGGTCCCCGTCCAGCATCGACGCGAACCTGCGGCGCAGGCCCCGGTCATACAGCTGCATGTCCTTGTCCGGCCCCAGCGCCTCGAAGACCTCCAGCCGGTCCTTGTCCGACAGGCGTCCCAGGTCCAGCTCGTCGTGGTTGCGCAGGAAGTTCGCCCACTGCGCCGTGTGCGGCAGCTTGGGCGCCGACTTCAGCGCCTGCGCCAGCGGCGTCGCGTCCCCGCGCGTGAGCGCCAGGTAGAAGTTCTGGTTCGCCAGGAAGTTGAACACGAGCTGCATGCGGTCGTTCTCGCCGAAGAACTCCATCACCTCGTCCATGGTGACGTTGGCCTCCGCGAGCAGGATGGCGTCGCCCCTTCGCCACGACAGGAACTCGCGCATCTCCTCCAGCAGCTTGTAGGGGTCCTTCACGTCCGGGTTCTTCACGCCCTTCAGCTCGACGAGGAAGGGCACTGCGTCCACGCGGAAGCCGGACACGCCCAGCTCCAGCCAGAACCCCATGACCTTGAGGATCTGCTCGCGCACCTCCGGGTTCGCCACGTTGAGGTCGGGCTGGTAGTGGAAGAAGCGGTGGAAGTACCAGAGGCGCGCCTCCTTGTCGTACGTCCACGTGGAGGGCTGCACGCCCGGGAAGACCATGCCCTTGTTGGCGTCCTTGGGCTTCTTCTTCGCCCACACGTAGTAGTCGCGGTAGGGGCTGTCGGGGTCCTTGCGCGCCGCCTGGAACCACGGGTGTTGATCCGACGTGTGGTTCACCACCAGGTCGATGATGACGCGGATGCCGTGCAGCCTCGCCTCGTGGGTGAAGGCCACGAAGTCGCCCAGGTCCCCCAGGCGCGGATCCACGCCGTAGTAGTCGCTGATGTCGTAGCCGTTGTCGCGGTTGGGAGTCGGCTGGAAGGGCAACAGCCACAGGCACGTGATGCCCAGGCCCGCCAGGTAGTCCAGCTTGCGGCGCAGGCCGGTGAAGTCCCCCACGCCGTCGCCGTTGCCGTCCATGAACGTCTCGACGTCGAGGCAGTAGACGACCGCGTTCTTGTACCAGAGGTCTTCAATCATTCCGTTCCCTTTAGCCCTCCCCTCGCGGGCGTCGGCCGTTCGGATGAGGCGGTCGTGCGGAACCCCACACCTGGGGGCAATCAGACTTCGTTCAGCCAACACTCGCGCCAGGACGGGCCTCGCGGAGGGGGCGCTCCCGCTCCAGGGTGCGCGCATCCATGCCCCTCATCGGCTTCCACGCGTCGCACGAACAGTTCTCCCCCAGCGAGCTCTTGCGCCTGTCCCAGCAGGCGGAGGGCGCGGGCTTCCAGGCCGCGCTCAACTCCGACCACTTCCACCCGTGGACGGAGGCGCAGGGCCAGAGCGGCTTCGCCTGGGCGTTCATGGGCGCCGCGCTCGCGACCACCGGGCTGTCCTTCGGCTCCGTCACCGCGCCGGGCCAGCGCTACCACCCGGCCATCGTCGCGCAGGCCCTGGCCACCCTGAACGAGATGTTCCCAGGCCGCGCGTGGATGGCGCTGGGCAGCGGCCAGTACCTCAACGAAGCCATCACCGGCACCGGCTGGCCCGCCAAGGACCTGCGCAACGCGCGCCTCAAGGAGTGCGTGGACATCATGCGCGCCCTCTTCCGCGGCGAGACGGTGACGCACCGGGGGCTCGTCACCGTGGAGGAGGCGAAGCTCTATACGCGCCCCAGGGACATGCCCCTGCTGGTGGGCGCCGCGGTCACGCCGAAGACGGCCGAGTGGGTAGGCGGGTGGGCGGACGGCCTCATCACCACGGCGCGGCCCCCGGAGGAGCTGCGGAAGGTGGTGGACGCCTTCCGCGGGGGCGGCGGCGAGGGCAAGCCGATGTTCCTCAAGGTGCAGCTGTCCTACGCGAAGGACGACGAGCTGGCCCGCGAGGGAGCCTGCAACCAGTGGGCGGCCAACATCTTCGCCAGCAGCGTCCTCAGCGACCTGCGCACGCCCGCGCAGTTCGCGGAGGCCGCGAGCGTGGTGCAGCCGCATGACCTGGACGGCCCGCTGCGCGTCTCCAGCAGCCTCCAGCAGCACGTGGACTGGCTGGGCGAGGACCTGCGCCTGGGCTTCGACCGGCTGTACCTGCACAACGTCAACCGCGACCAGGAGGGGTTCATCGAGGCGTTCGGCGCGAAGGTGATTCCCGCGCTCACGCGCTGAAGGCCGCTGGGTATGCTCGGGCGCATGCCCAGCGACGTCCTGTCCCAGCAGGCCCTCAACCGCGCCCTGCTCGCGCGTCAATTGCTGCTCACGCGCGAGAAGCTGACCGTGCCGCGAGCCATCGAGCACCTGGTGGGACTCCAGGCCCAGCTCGCGCGCCCGCCGTACCTGGCCCTGTGGTCCCGGCTCCAGGGCTTCCAGCGCGACAGCCTCACGAAGCTGGCGCTGAAGCGCGAGCTGGCGCGCGGCACGATGATGCGCGGCACGCTGCACCTGATGACCGCGAAGGACTACCTGCGCTACCGCGGCCTCTTCGAGCCCCTGCTCACCGCCGCCATGCGCTCCGTGCTGAAGGAGCGCGCCACGGCGCTGGACCTGCCCGCGCTGCTGGCCACCGCGAAGCCCTTTCTTGAAGAGCAGCCCCGCACCTTCGAGAAGGTGCGCGCGCATCTGCTGAAGCACCACGTGGGCGGGGACGAGCGGGCCATGGGCTTCGCCACGCGCATGCTGCTGCCGCTGGTCCAGGTGCCCGAGGAGGGGCTGGAGTGGGGCTGGCCGGGCAACGCCGGCTTCACGCTGGCGGAGTCCTGGCTGGGTGAGGAGCTGTCCACCGACGACGACGCGTCCCCGCTGGTGCTGCGCTACCTGGCCGCCTTCGGCCCCGCCACGGTGGCGGACATGCAGGCCTGGTCCGGCATCAAGCCGCTGAAGGACGCCTTCGAGAAGGTGCGGGGCAAGCTGGTGGAGTTCCGCGACGAGAAGAAGCGCGTCCTGTTTGATCTGCCCAAGGCCCCGCGCCCGCCCGAGGACACGCCCGCGCCGGTGCGCTTCCTGCCGGACTTCGACAACCTCATCCTCGCCCACGCGGACCGCACCCGCGTCGTCCCCGAGGAGCACCGCGCGCTGCTGTCCACGAAGAACCTGCGCGTGCTGAACGTGTTCCTGGTGGACGGACGCACCGCGGGCACCTGGACCACCGAGCGCAAGAAGGGCACCGCGACGCTGGTGTGCAACGCCTTCGATGCACTGAAGAAGCCCGTCCGCGACGCGCTGGTGCAGGAGGGCGAGGACCTCCTGCGCTTCAGCGACCCGGACGCCGCGAAGGTGGCGGTGACGTTCGCGAAGTAGTGCCGGGAGTCATGCGATGACACCGACACGGGACGTATCGCTGCGCCTGGAGGCACGCAGGCAGCAGGGTGGCTTCCGGCAGGGCTTCTTCGGTCCGGATTACGAACTGGCGCGCTACCTGGGCGCGGCGGAAGCGCGCTGGCGAATCCTGGCGGAGAAGCTCCATGCGGTGGCCACGGGGGGGACGCTGCGTCCGGGGGCTTTCGCTTCGGTGGGCCTGGGGGCGGACAATGCGCGTTGACGCCCTGCTCGCGTGCGTGGCCCTCCTCTTCACCGGTTGCGCCTCGTTGCCCGCCGGGCCCGGAAGGACGCTGAGCTACACGTCCAGCGCGGCCACGGACGCCCCTGGGGCGCGAGTGTCGAACGAGGAGGCGCCGCCGCTGTACCGGCGCAAGGCCGTGCGCGAAGAGGTGACGGGAGCGAGCCCCGTTCGCGCGGTGGCAATGGCGGACGCCACCCGTCCCGACGACGTGCAACAGGACGGCTGGGAGCAGTTGCTGACGAACGCGGGGCTGGAGGCGCGCGACGAACGGCCCCTGGGAGGCGTGCTGACACCCGCGCAGGCCGCGCGTCTGTTGGGGGTGCTGCTGGGCAAGCCCGTCACGTTGCGCACCTTCCCGCCTCGCATGGTGGCGGGCTTCGTCCTGCGAGAGGTGATGGAGGGAGGCAAAGTCACGCGGCAGGAGTTGTTGCTGCGGGTGGAGCGCTTCTCCCGGCAGCAGCTCGCGGTGCTGCGACCCGACGGCTATCTGGCGTGGGCCCTCACCGGACGCACCCAGCAGAAGGTTGCAACGGTTGAATGGAAGGACGGTGCCTTCCGCGCGCATGGCTTCGAGCTGGGCCGTTTCTACAGCGGCAGGGGCGGCGTCTTCCGGGCCGTGGACGCACAGCTCCAGCCTTCGGATTGGCGGCCCCTGGCCGACGTGTACGACGACGCGGATGTCATCAGCCGCACCCTGGATGGAGCGGAGGATGCGTTCGCGGAGCTGTACCACGCGCTGGGCCAGTTGCTCACGCGCCCCGTGGACAGCCTCGCGGGGCTGAGCCACCTGCCCGCGGGAGTGGCGGCGCTCATCGCGTCATCGCCTGCGTACTGGGAGCGCTTCCAGTCCATGACCCGTGGCGAGCAGATCCGCGAAGTGTCGCGGCTCACGACGGGCATGCTCATCACCGGAGGAGCCGCATCGGCCACGACGCGGACCCTGAAGGGAATGGCGGTCGGAGCGGAAGTCTCGGTGCCGGTGCTCTCGCTGTCGGCGGAGGGCGCGCTGGCGTTGGAGAGAATCGCGGTGCCAGCGGGCCGCGCGGCGGCGGTGTTGAGCGGCGGGCCTGGGGCAGCCATCATCCTCCAGCGAGTCGATGACGCAGCGGGCTCAGGTGGTGGCGGCGGCGGAGACTCACAGGGGCCCGCGCCGTCGAGTGGGCCGAAGGGCTATTCATCCTTCAAGTCCTTCAAACGGGCCATGGGACCGGCCGGTGAGGGAAAGGAGTGGCATCACATCGTGGAGCAGACAGAAGGAAACGCGGCTCGCTTCGGGCCACAGGCTCTCCACAACCGGGAGAACGTCATCCCACTCGACAAGGGGCTTCACTCTGGAGTCAGCGCCCTGTTCTCCTCGAAGCGATTCGACATCACCAACACCTTCACCACAGTAAGAGAATGGTTGAGCACTCAGTCCTTCGAAGTTCAACGTGACTTCGGCCTTCGGGCCATTGAGAACGTGAAGAATGGGGTCTGGTGATGTCGCTTGAGAAGTTCGTAGAGCAGTTCGCCCAGAACATCGCGGCACAGACGGACTGCATCCTCCGGGGGGATGCAAGGGCGGGCAATCAGCACGCCGAAAAGGCGCTTGCCGCGTTCATGTCTTTGCGCGAGAGGGGCGATGCGGGCCGCGACGCATTGGCAGCGCTTTTTTCGCACGCCCGTATGGATGTCAGGGTCACTGCGGCTGCGTTCCTGCTTCGGCATAAGACCGCCGAAGCCACAGCGGTCCTGGAAGATGCAGCAAAGGGCCAAGGTCTAGCGGCCCTTGGAGCCCAGCAAACCTTGCGGAATTGGCAGAATGGTTCGTGGGCTCTCGACCTTGCCTGATGAGTAACCTGTCACAGGGAACTCTTCACGCGAACAGCTGGAGCAGGTCCTCGCGGGTGATGGCGGCGGCGCCCGAGGCCTCGCTGAGCGCGGCTTCGAACAGGGCGCGCTTCTTCTCCTGGAGGCCCAGGATCTTCTCCTCCACCGTGCCCTGGGACACCAGTCGGTAGACCATCACCGGCCGCTCCTGCCCGATGCGGTGCGCGCGGTCCGCCGCCTGCGCCTCCACCGCCGGGTTCCACCACGGGTCCATCAGGAACACGTGGTCCGCCGCCGTCAGGTTCAGGCCCGTGCCGCCGGCCTTCAGCGACATCAGCAGCACCGGCGCGCCGTCCTGTCCCTGGAAGCGGGACGTCACCTCGCCGCGGTTCGCCGTCGCTCCGTCCAGCCGCTCGAAGCCGATGCCCGCTTCCTTGAGCCCCGGCTCGATGAGATCCAACAGCGACGTCCACTGCGAGAACACCAGCGCCTTGTGGCCCTCCGACACCGCCGTCTCCAGCGCGTCCACCAGCGTCTGCACCTTGGAGGACGTCTTCGCGTGCTGGCCCGGCACCAGCGCGGAGTGGCAGGCCGCCTGCCGCAGCCGGAGCAGGGCCTCCAGCGCCTTGAGCACGCTGCCGCCCTCGTTGAGCAGCGCGACCACTTCCGCGCGCGTCGCGGCCATCACCGCGTCGTAGACGGAGCGCTCGCGCTCATCCAGCTGCACGTGCATCACGGAGTCCGTGCGCGGCGGCAGCTCCGGCGCCACGTCCTTCTTGAGGCGCCGCAGGATGAACGGGCGGATGCGGCGGCGCAGGCCTTCCGCCGCGCCCGGCTTGCCGTCCGCGATGGGCTGCGCCGTCTTCTCCTCGAACTGGCGGCGGCCGCCCAAGAGGCCCGGGTTGGTGAAGTGCATCAGGCTCCAGAGCTCGTCCAGGCGGTTCTCCAGCGGCGTGCCGCTGAGCGCGAGCCGCAGGTTCGCCTTGAGCCCGAACGCCGCGCGCGACACCTGGCTCTCCGGGTTCTTGATGGCCTGGGCCTCGTCCAGCACCACCGCCTCCCACGTGGGCGCCCCCAGCACCGGCGCGTCCAGGCGCAGCAGCGCGTACGTGGTGAGCGTGATGTCCGCCGTGGGGTCCAGCTTGCGGCCGGGACCGTGGTACACGCAGACCTTCAGCGACGGCCGGAAGCGCTGCAGCTCCGCCACCCAGTTGGGCAGCACGCTCGTGGGGCACACCACCAGCGACTTCGGGCCCAGGATGCAGATGGTCTGGAGCGTCTTTCCCAGGCCCATGTCATCCGCCAGGATGCCGCCCAGCCCCGCCCCCTTGAGGAACGACAGCCAGCTGACGCCCTGCTGCTGGTACGCGCGCAGCGTGGCGTTGAGCTCCGCGGGCAGCACCGGCGGCGGCAGCTTCTCGAAGCCCTCCACCAGCGGGGCCAGCCTGTCCAGGCCCGGAGGCGGCGGCTGATCCAACGACTCGCACAGCTGCGTCAGCTCCGGCAGCGCGTGGTTCGCGACGCGGCCGTCCTCCTGACGCGCGGCCAGCAGGTCCGCGACGCGCTGCCGTTCTTGTCCAGCCACGCGCGCGCAGCGCGCCCAGCCGCCTCCGTCCAGCGGCACCAGCCCCAGCCCCTCCGTCCACGCCCGCACCACGGCCGCGGCGTCCACCGTGCGCGCGCCGCCCTTGCCGCCCTCCACCTCGAACTCCAGCGTGAAGCGCACCTCCGGCACGCCCGCGCCGGACGCGCCGCCCTCCACGCGCAGGGACGGCTTGAGGCGCATGTCCGGGCTGACGATGCCCGCCGCGTCGCCGCCCAGGTCGCCCCGGAACTTCCGCAGCTTGTCCGCGAAGCGCATCATCTCCGGGCCCTGCACCGTGAGCCTTCGGCCGGGCACCAGGTTCAGCTCGTCGCGCAGCTGGTGGAGCAGCTTCTGCTCCGCGGCCTCGTCGCGCAGCGGCACCGCGCCGCGCAGGTACACCATGCGCCCGTTGTCGATGCGCACCGACGGCGGCGCGCCGTACACCAGCGTGGGCAGCACCGACAGGCCCTGGGTGAGCTGGTTCAGCTCCAGGAGGATGCGCGGCTTCAGGTCGCGGTCCAGCGCCGGCAGGCGGCGGCTCTTCATGTCCACCGGCATGCGCCGCGCCAGCTCCGGCAGCACCTTCGCGGACAGCTCGCCCAGCTGCTCCGGCGAATAGATGCGCACCAGCGGCAGGTGCTGGAGCCACGCGCCCGTCATCGCCGTCTCGCCCAGGCGCACCAGGGACTCCGCCGTCAGCGCGACGCCGGGGCTCACCACCTCCGTGATGCGCGGGTCGCGCGTGATGGTGATGACCCACTGCTGGCCCCGGTCCTCCACCTTCGCGCGCGGGGGCAGCACCTCGCTGGACACCGCCACCGGCCGGCCGTCCAGCAGCACGTTGCGCGCGGGCTCCAGGGCGCGCAGCAGCGCGTCCAGCTTCTCCGCCAGCAGCGGCCCTCGGGTGCGCCGCTCCAGCAGGCGCTCCATCACCAGGTCCACCTGCTCCACCTGCAACGTGACGCCGCCCTGGGGCTTCGCGATGCGGCCCGTGAGGTCCTCCAGCGGCTCCTCCGTGCCGTCCGCGTGCGCCAGGACGCGGTGCAGCTGGAGGCCCCCCTCCACGCGCGTGAAGCGGTACACCACGCGCGACCAGCGCTCGGCCACCGCCTCCAGCGGCGCGTCCTGCTTCTCCGCCTTGTCCAAGGAGATGGCCGCCGCGACGACGTGCTCGCACGGGTCCACCGGGCTGGGCAGTCGCACTCCCACGCCTCGTCGCCCGGGTAGAGGACGACGGTGAAGGCCACCGCCCGGCCCGCCACCTTCACGCGCAGCTCTATCTCCGAGGCCGTGCGCGACTGGAGCGCCACCGCGCCATCGCGCGCGAGGCTGACGCCCCTGGACCAGAGGCCCGGTTTGGCTTCTTTGCGGACGGCTTCGAGGAGCGGGGTGTTCTCGGACATGGCGGGGACGGCTTCCCTACGCCCCGCCACGCCCTTGCGCAACGTCGGATGCGCTGCGTCTGACGGCCAGGCTACTCGTCGTCGTAGGACGGCTCGAAGAGGTACGTGAGCTTCACCAGGAACTCCCGGCTGAACACCGGCAGGGGCGCGTGGCCGCCGTTGTACGGCTGGGCCACCCGGAAGTCGCTGCCCAGCAGGTTGTAGACGCCCGCGCCAAGCTCCAGGCCCTTCGTCCCCACGTTCTCCGCGCGCACGAAGAGGTTGAGCAGCAGCCGGGGGGACAGCGTCTGGACCTCCGACACGCCCTCCTCGTCCGGTGCGCCCACGGCGAAGCGCTGGCCCACCAGCACGGCGGTGGGGCTGACGGACAGCCACGGCAGCACCTTCGCCGTGCCCGTCAGCGTGGCCTTGTGCGTGGGCAGGCCGGTGAAGGCCCTGGGCTCGCCAGGGACCAGGTAGTCCTCCACGTCGTTGCGGCCGGCCGGCCGGTAGAAGGAATAGCCCACCTGCGCGCGGCCCCACGGCCCGCGCAGCCGGTAGTCCAGCTCCACGCCCCGGCTGCCCAGGCGGCCCAGGTTGCGGTACGCCTCCGAGCCCGTGTCCGCGTCGTACGAATAGATGATGGGGTCCGTCACGCCCACGTCGAAGGCGTTGGCGCTCAAGCTCTGGCCCTCGCCCAGGCGCACGGTGGCCTCCAGCTCGTACACCGTGGTGCGCTCCGGCCGGACGTCCTCGCCCAGGGAGATGTTCTCGATGCCCGGCGCGCGGAAGGCGCGGCTGTAGAGGGCCTTGCCGCTCACCGGCCCGAAGGACTTGAGCAGCACCAGGCGCGGCACGAACGAGCTGCCGAAGAAGCTGTGGTCCTCGAAGCGCGCGCCCGCCACCACCGTCGCGATGGGGTTGTCCGAGTACGCCTCCACGAAGGCCGCGACGTTGCGGTAGGAGACGACGTCCTCGTCCCCGTTGAAGGGCTCCTGCAGGCCGATGCCCGCGGGTGCCCGGAGCTGGCCCTGGTCGAACGCCAGGTCCACGCCGCCCGTGAGCTGGAGGAAGTCGAACGCCGCCCAGCGCGCCATGGCCCGGCCCCGGAGGCGCCGGTAGCGCTTGTCGTAGAAGAACTCCGAGTCCTCGTCCGAGTCCCGGTACGACTCGCCCAGCGTGAGGTTCAGCCGGGGGATGATTTCAATCCGGTCCGTGGGCCGGAAGCGGTCGCTCAGCTCCGCGTGGAAGGACTCGAAGTCGGTGTCCGCGGGCGCGGGCAGCACCTCGTCCACGGACACCACCGACGAGGTGTCCTGGCGCTGGTACAGCACGCTCAGCTGGAGGTCGCGGTAGCCCACGCCCGCCTGCACCACCGTGGGGTCCATCCGCGACGCGCCGTTCATGCTCGCGGAGCCGCCGTAGAAGTCGTCGAAGACGGCGTCGCTGCGCTGCCCCTGTCCCAGCGACGCGGACGCGAAGGCGCTCAGGCCCGCCACGCTCTCGAAGACCTTGCGCCCGGACAGCGTCAGGCTGCGGCGGCCCAGGCCGTGCGAAAGCTGCCCGTACGTGCCCACCGCCAGCGCGTCCGTGCTGCCCTGGATGCCCCGGGTGATGACGTTGATGACGGCCAGCTCCGCGTTGCCGCCGTAGATGACGGAGCCGGGGCCGCGCACCACCTCGATGCGCTCAATCAGCTCCACCGGGAACTCGTGCCCCAGCTGCATCGTGGAGTAGAGCTGCTCGTTGATCTCCTTGCCGTCGATGATGAGCAGCACCTTGCCTTCCTGGCCCCACAGGCCCCGGAAGCCCGGCCCCACCGTGCCCTGCACGTCCACGCCGAAGAAGAAGCCGGGCACGTTCAGGAGCACGTCCATCAGGTCGCGCGCACCGGAGGCGCGGATCTCCTCCGCGGTGATGGCCGTCACCACCGCCGGCGAGTCGTGCAGCTTCGTGATGGCGAAGGACGCCACCTGGCTGTGCACCTCCGGCTCCTCGTCCAGTTGCTCCTCGCGCTGTTCGTCCACGGAGGGCGTCTCCGGCGGCCCGGGGTCCAGCGTGGGCTCCGTCTGAGCGAAGCCCGTGCCCGCGCCCAGCAGCGCAAGCCATACACACACACGACGCCCGTGCCTGGTGAAGCCCATACGCAACAACCCTCTCAAAAGGTGGGAGACGCGGGCCTTGTCCCGGGGGGAGACAGCCTCCGCGTGAAACCGATTGTACCGGCTCCAGCACCGTCCGAAAGTTCTGGGATTACTCGCACTGCGTCGAATGCGGGCGTGAGCCTTGTTTCACTTCACGCGCACGCGGGTGCTGCGGCCCGGCTCCACCTCCACCGTCATGCGCCGCTTCACCTCGCCGTTGACGCGGACCTCCACGCGCGCGGGGCCTGACGGCAGCGCCTGCGCGGAGATGGGCGGGAAGCCATACGGCCGGCCGTTGATCCACACCTCGCCGTAGAGCCCCGGCGACGTCACCTCCAGGTCGCCCCGCTGCGCCACGGCGGCCTGCGCCACGGACGGCTCCGGCGGCGTGGGCTCCGGCGCCG
>NZ_JBKGHJ010000939.1:0-1618 GCF_046520365.1 Corallococcus sp. 4LFB | reverse complement strand
CGCGCTCCGCCCCGCCGTCCACACGCGAGGCGGGCGCCAACATCGCCGTGAAGTGAAACACCGCCCGAGACCTTCGACCGGCCCCTCCTTCAACGCAGTCCCCACGGGAACAACATGAAGACACGCGAAGAATTGGAAACGATGACCGTCAAGAAACTGCGCCGCTACGTCATCGACACCGGAAACAGCTTCCCCTACTTGGGGGAAACCAAGAAGGCCAAGATCATCGACAAGCTCATGAAGATTCGAGCAGAGCGGGAGGACACGAAGCCCACGCCGACCGCCAAGGGTGCAACCTAGCCGCAGCCCCTCGCCATTCGAGGGCCTTGCCGGGCTGCGACAGGCACGTCCGGCAAGCCACTCGAAGCGGCCGAAATAGGCCCCAAGCGCGCACGCCCAGCCTCACCACCAGACACACGCTCCATCGGGAACAGCGCCCCAGCCAAACGCCAACGCCCCGCCACAGAACATACACCCCAAAGACAGCAGAGAGGACTTGATACACCCGCCCACAAGAGCGTGTATGCCCCTCGCGACGGGCACAAAAAAGCACCGCGCAATCCCACAGGAATACCGACCATGAGCGCGACGGCCATCCCTTTTCACGTTATCCCGATGAAGGTGATTGACTTCAGCAACGCCAAGCTGAGCCTCGACCTCGGCAAAAGCCGGTACGGCACGGCCCAGCCCCAACTGGACATCTTCCTTCCGCCCAGCGCAACCCACCGGCAGATGAGCGCGTTGCTCCACGCCTTCGCCGCCAGCCTGGAGCTGAGCACCCCCGCCAGCGAGCGGTGGATCGTGCAGAGCGAGCGCCTCTCGGAGCCGAACCATGGCCGCATCTACCTGGAGCTGGCCGAGGGGGACCATGCCGAGGCCATGCGCGGGATGATGCTCCTCAACACCCTGCTGGGCTGAGCGGAGAGGTCAGCGGGAGTCCGCGCCGCAGCACCGCGCAGGTTTCCCCGTCCATCCTCACCCAGTCAATCACACACACTGGAATTCCCCCACCAGCCGCAACCCAAGCGCCTGAAACACGCGCCACCCGTCGAGAGCGGACGAGAAACCCCGCATATTCTCGCGAATACTCCAGACGCCCAAATCCGCCCTTCCGGCCGTCGAAGTGGACTTGCTTCATTCGCATACAAGAGCGTGTATGTGTTTCGCAACGGGCGCCACAGCCCCGCGCGAACGCGAGAGGCAAACTCCATGAAGACGCTCCGGTTTGGAATTGAGATTGAGACGGTTGGCGCCAGCCGCCAGAAGCTGGCCCACGCGATTCAGGGCGCGGTGGGCGGGCACGTTTCCGGCGACTACCGGGGCTGGCAGGTGATGGACTCCCAGGGCCGCGCCTGGAAGGTGGTGCCGGACGGCTCGCTGAGCGGGGGCGAGTACAGCGGCGAAATCGTCTCCCCCATCCTCACCTACCAGGACCTGGAAGCCTTACAGCAGGTGGTGCGCGCCGCTCGCGAGGCCGGCGCCCGCGCCGACGCTTCCACCGGGGGCCTCATCCACGTCGATGGCAGCCGCTTCGACGCCAAGGGCGTCACCAACCTCGTCAAAATGGTGCACAAGCAGGAGCGCCTCCTGGAGACCGCCCTCGGGGTGAGCGCCGCGC
>NZ_JBKGHJ010000938.1:0-1625 GCF_046520365.1 Corallococcus sp. 4LFB | reverse complement strand
GCCCATGGACCAGCCGTCGGAGACGATGTGGTGCATCGTCACCAGCAGCAGGTGCTCTTCGTCACCGAGCCGCACGAGGGCGGTGCGCAGGAGTGGCCCTCGTTCCAGGTGGAACGGCTGGCGGGCATCCTCCATGACGCGGCGCTGGGCCTCTGCTTCGCGCGGAGCTTCCGGCAGGTCGGACACGTCGAAGAGTGGCAGGGTCCATGCGCCGGGCGCGTGGATGTGCTGGGTGGCCTGGCCCTGGTGCTCATGGAAGGTGGTGCGCAGGGATTCGTGGCGTGCGACCAGCGCTTCGAAGGCACGGCGCAGGGACTCCACGTCCACGCGGCCCTTCAGCCGGAGCGCCGCTGGGATGTTGTACGACGCGTCACCCGGGGTGAGCTGATCCAGGAACCAGAGCCGCTGCTGCGCGAAGGAGAGCGGCAGGGCGCCTGCGTGCGAGGAAGGGCGCAGCGGCGGTGGACGATGTTCGGAGCGCTGGGCGCCGTCGAGCTTCGTCGCGAGCGCTTCCACCGTGGGCGCTTCGAAGAACACGCGGAGCGGCAACTCCACACCGAAGGTGGAGCGCACGCGCGAGACGAGCTGGGTGGCCAGCAGGGAGTGGCCGCCGAGCGCGAAGAAGTCGTCCCGGACGCCCACGCGCTCCACGCGCAGCACTTCCGCGAAGAGGGCGGCCAGTTGTTCCTCGGTGTCGTTCCGCGGCGCGACGAAGTCGGACGAGGGCGCGAGGTTTCCCGGTTCGGGCAGGGCCTTGCGGTCCACCTTGCCGTTGGCGTTGAGGGGCAGGGCGTCCAGCACCACGAAGGTGGAGGGCACCATGTACTCAGGGAGGCCCTGGCGCAGCTGCGCCTTGAGGGCTTCTGCCTCCAGCGAGGCATCCGCCCTGGGCACGACGTAGGCGACCAGCCGCTTGTCGGCGGCTTCGCCCTTGGCAATAACGACAGCGTCCTTGAGCCCCGGAGCGCGGCGGAGGGCCGCTTCGATTTCGCCCAGCTCGATGCGGAAGCCACGCACCTTCACCTGGAAGTCGATGCGGCCGAGGTACTCCAGCCGCCCATCCACGCGGTAACGGACGCGGTCGCCCGTGCGGTACATGCGGCCACCTGGAGGGCCGTAGGGCTCCGGCACGAAGCGCTCCGCGGTGAGCTCCGGCCGCAGCAGGTAGCCGCGCGCCTGGCCTTCGCCCGCGAGATACAGCTCACCCGCGACACCCACGGGCACTGGCTGCAACGAAGCGTCCAGCACGTAGGCGCGCGTGGCGGGCAGAGGCCTGCCGATAAGCGGCACCTCGTCACGGCCAACGAGGGAGGCCGTGGAGTAGGTGGTGTCCTCGGAGGGCCCGTAGAGGTTGTAGAGCTTCTGCACCGTGGGGACGGCGTAGACCTGCGTGGCCAGCGTCTCCGGCAGCGCTTCGCCCGCGAGGTTGATAACGCGCACGGTGGGCGGTACCGCATTCAAGCGCAGCAACTGCGCCATGGCGGAGGGCACCGTGTTGACGAGAGTGACATGGGAGGCGGTGGGCAGCTCCGCCAGGTGCAGGGCGTTGCGTGCCACCACCACCGCACCACCACTGCTCAACGGGGCGAAGAGCTCGAAGACGGAGAGGTCGAAGTTGAGGCTCG
>NZ_JBKGHJ010000937.1:0-1627 GCF_046520365.1 Corallococcus sp. 4LFB | reverse complement strand
CGCGGACGCGCGCTTCCCCTCGATGCAGGCCCTGCTGGACGCGCTCTCCCAGGAGCAGCGCCTGGGACAGCGCCGGCGCTGGGTGGGGGCGGCGGGCGCGATGACCACCGCGCTGGCGGTGGCGGGCGGCGTGGCGTGGCAGCAGTCCCAGGTTTGCGCGGACGCGGGCGCGCTGATGGACACCGTCTGGACCCGGGACGCGCAGGCGCGGCTGGAGTCCGCCTTCCGCGCCACCGGGAAGCCCTTCGCGGAGGACATGGCCGCGCGCGCCACGCAGGTGCTGGCGCACTACGCGGACGCATGGAAGCACCAGCGCGTCCAGGCCTGCGAGGACGCGCGCGTGAGCGGCGTGAAGCCGGAGGAGCAACTGGACCGGCAGGTGGTGTGCCTGGAGCGCCGGCGCAAGGACCTGCGCGCGACGGTGGACCTGCTCACCCGCGCGGACGCCGCCCTGGTGGAGAAGTCCGTGGACATGGCGCACGCGCTGCCCGCGCTGCACGAGTGCGAGGACGTGGAGTCGCTGGCCGAGCAGCAGCGCCGCCCCTCCGACCCCGTCCTGCGCGGGGAGATTGAAGGGCTGGAGGACCGGCTGTCGGAGGTGCGCGCGCAGGTGGACGCGGGCCGCTACCCGGCGGCGCTCGCGGCGGTGAAGGCGCTGGAGGCGCCCGTGGAGAAGACGGGCTACCTGCCGCTGAAGGCGGAGATGCGCTTCCACCTGGGCTGGCTCCAGGAGCAGACGGGCCAGTCGCCCGAAGCGTCCCGCCTCCTGTCGCGCGCCGTCTTCGACGCGGAGGCGGGCAGGGCGGACCGGCTGAAGGTCGCCATCCTCAACAAGCTGCTCTACGTGGAGGACGGCCAGAAGCACTTCGACCCGGCGGCGAACTGGGGAGCGCTGGCGGAGGCCACCCTCCAGCGGCTGGGCGGCGAGCCCGTGCTGGAGGCCGACGTGAAGGTGAACCAGGCCAACCTCGCCATCTCCCAGGGCCACCTCGACGAGGCCCGCAAGCGGCTGGAGGCGGCGAGCGCCCTCTACGACAAGGCGCTGCCGCCCGAGCACCCCAAGCGCGCGCGGACCCTGTTCCTGCTGGGCCGGCTGGTGCTGGGCTCGGGCGACGCGAAGGGGGCGCTGCCGCTCTTGGAAGCGTCGCTCGCCAGGACCGAGGCGGCGGTGGGCCCGGTGCACCCGGACGTGGCCCGCCGGCACGGCCTGCTGTCCCTGGCCCTGCGCGAGGCCGGCGAACCCGAGCGCGCCCTGCCGCACGCCCAGGCGGTGGTGGACCTCTACCAGCGCTTCCACGGCGACAAGAGCCCCCAGGTGGCGGAGGCGCTGGACGAGCTGGGCATGTGCCAGCTGGGCATGAAGCGCTACGACGAAGCGCTGAAGACCTACGAGCAGGCCCTGGCCCTCAAGCGCGAGCTCTTGCCCGCGGACGACGAGGGGCTCCAGCCCTCCTACGACGGCGTGGGCCAGGCGCTGCTGGGGCTGGGCCGGGCGCGCGACTCCGTGGCGCCGCTCCAGCAGGCGGGTGTCCTTCGCGTCCGCGCCCCCGGACGCGCTGGGCGAGTCCGGCTTCGCGCTGGCGCGGGCGCTGTACCAGACGGGCCAGTCCCCCGAGGCCCGGGCCCA
>NZ_JBKGHJ010000936.1:0-1650 GCF_046520365.1 Corallococcus sp. 4LFB | reverse complement strand
CACCGCGACCAGCCCCTGCCACAGCGTGGTCTCCGGCGAACCCGCGAACAGGGACAGCGCCCCGTACACCGCCAGCCGCACCAGGGGCCCGCGCCCCGGGCGGTGGGTGGCGTCGAGCGCGGCGCCCAGGATGAGGCCGCTCCAGGCGGCGGCGTCGACGAGGTTCTGCTGGGTGCCCAGCCGGGTCATCAGCGTCGACAGCCCGAACGTGGCGCCCGCGACGACGGCCGCGGGCCAGGAGGCGCGCAGCTTCCGGCACAGCAGGAACACGCCCACCGCCGCGAGCGCGACGTGCGCCAGCTGCATCACCGTCATGGACACGATGGGGCCCGTGAGCAGCACGGCGGCCCAGCGCGGCGGGTAATACACCTGCGAATAGAGGGTCGCCGCGAACGGCTGGCCCAGGCGCGGGTAGGGGTTCCACAGCGGCACCTCACCGGCGCGCAGCGACTCCAGCAGGAAGGCCGAGTCCGGGATGAAGATGCGGAACAGGTCCCGGCCCGCGAGCAGGTGCCCGCCCAGCACCGGCCAGTAGACGAAGGCGAGCAGCGCCAGCAGCCCCACGATGGTGGGAAGCCCTGCCCGTCCTCGCGCTCGCGGCGTCGTCATGCCGGCGGCATCGTAGGGCGAACGCCCCCGCGTCAGTAGACGTACGGCGTCCTGCGCGCCCACTCCGTCTTGCCGTAGCGCTTGTGGAGCCAGGAGAACGCCTTCTTCGCCTCCGGGGTGTTCCGGCCGCAGCCCCGCTTGCTGGAGCGGACCGCGCGGAACAGCGCGATGGGCGAGCGCGGGTCCTCCGGGTGTGCCTTCGCCCAGTCCAGCGCCACGCGGGAGAAGAAGGCGACGGAGGAGCCCGCCGCGTTGAGGGCCTTCCACTCCGCGGTGGCGTCCGCCTGCTCCTCCGGGCTCGCGACCGGCAGCGGCCCTGGGGTCCCCGGAGGATCCACGAGGCCCTCCACTCCCGGCACGCACCACCCGTTCCGGAACCAGCTCAGGTCCTCGGTCAGGTCGAGCGCCGGGGCGACATCCGCCAGGCGGTCCCTGCCGGGCTGAAGCCTCGCGGAGATGGCCGGCAACCCCATGAGCAGCAGCCGCGCGTCGAAGAGGCGCTCCTCCAGCGTGGGCCGCCCCGCGATGGCCAGCAGCTCCGCGCGCGCCTTGGGCTCCGTCTCCGCGAGCGTGACCGCCTGGGCCTTGAGGGTCGCGTCGTCCCCCACCACGGCGGCGCGGGCGAACACGGTCCACGACAGCTGCCGGCGCAGCGCGGGGCTCACGCCAGGGAGCGCGACCCACTCACGCATCCGGCGCGTGGGGACATGCGACTCCAGGTAGCGCGCCCGCGCGGGGCCGAGCCCCATCGCCGCGGTCTCCGGCGCGGAGGCATTCCAGTCCTGATGCGGACCCGCCCCCTCGTCCACCACGAGCTGGGCCGCGTTGCGCAGCGCTTCATCCCAGCTGTTCGCCAGGTGCAGCCGCTCCTCCCGCAGGAGGTTGTCCGTGGAGGCCTGGTCGCGCACCAGCGCCAGGGGGATGGCGTCCAGCCGCGCCCGGGCCTCCGCCAGCTGGCCCCGCTCTCGCAGCAGCCGCACGGAGCGCCACGCGAGCGTCATGCCCGCGGGGGCGTCCACCGGCACCTTCGCCGCGTCCGCG
>NZ_JBKGHJ010000935.1:0-1650 GCF_046520365.1 Corallococcus sp. 4LFB | reverse complement strand
GCCGCGGCGCGCGCGAGCGGTAGCGGTCCGCTTCAGGGTGCGTGAGGCGGGCCTCGATGCGGGCCGCTGCCCGGCGGTCCGCCCAGAAGGTGTCGGGGACGGCCTGCGGCCGCGCCTGGGGCTTCAGGGCCGCGACCCCCACCGCCAGGAGGGGGATGGCCAGTGCCAGCGCCCAAAGCTTCTTCTTCGCCGGCTTCACCATGCGATCCCCTCGGGCGTCTCCCCCCAGCCGCCCTTCCGGGACGTTCTACACCAACCTCCGACGAACGCCGACCTGGCCTCGCGTCCTGCCTCCAGGCGTCCCATGACGCGGTGGGTAGCAAGGCGGTGGGAAAACAGGCGCATCGGATGTTTTGGGCGACACACGCTCCAATAGACGGCCTGCTCCCCCGATCTTGAAAAAAGGCCCACTTCCCACGTTGGCCGCGAGAGGAGGACGGGACGCCGGGCCGTCAGGTCGTTGAGGGGATGACGCTTGGGGGCTCGGCCGCACGGCTGCCTTCACCGGAAGGTTTGAGCGCCCGCATCCACCCGGAATCACGCGCTTCGGCATGCCTGGGGAAGGGGCGGACGGCAGGGGCCTGTCTGCCTCATGCCCCGGCGGGCGGCCCGCCGAGCGCGCGTGCGGCAGGGGGTTGGCAGGCGGGACGGGGCGGGAAGGCTTTTTCGCCGCCGCGTGTCCTCGTGGCCCAACCCGGACCGAAAGGACCCCTGTTTGAAGCGACTCCTTCAGCTCGTTGCCGCGGCCTCCCTGATGCCCGCCCTGTCTTTCGCTGGCGTCATCTGGAAGGGCGACTTCGAGACCGGCAACACGTCCCAGTGGACGCGCCAGCAGAGTGTTGCCAACAGCCGCTTGCAGGTCGTGACGGATGTGGTGCGTGACGGCAGGTACGCGCTCAAGGCCACCGTGAAGCAGGGCGATGATCCCATCAACGCCAGCGGCAACCGCAACGAGCTGCTCTACCTGACCCACGAGACGCAGGGGAAGGAGTACTACTACAAGTGGAGCACGCTCTTCCCGGCGAACTACCCCGTCCATGATTCGTGGCAGGTCATCACCCAGTGGCACCAGGAGGGCTGCTGCGGCTCTCCGCCGCTGGAGTTCTTCGTGCGCGGGGACAAGATCAACCTGCGCGTGGGCGGCAACACCACGCCCGTGCTGTGGCAGACGTCCATCGACAAGGGCAACTGGCACGACTTCGTGCTGCACGTGAAGTGGTCCTCGGACAAGAAGGTCGGCTTCGTGGAGCTGTGGCACAACGGCCAGCACGTGCTGCCGAAGACCTACGGCGCCAACCAGTTCGGCAAGGACCTGAACTACCTGAAGATGGGGCTGTACCGCGACGACGCCATCAAGCCCGAAGGGTCCATCTTCCACGACGGCTTCACCATGGCGACGACGCTCGAGGACGTGATGCCGCCCGCGCCCGCGCCGGCGGAGGAGCCCGCGCCCACGCCCGTGCCGGATGACACGACCATCCCGAACGACACGACGCCCCCGTCCCCCGTGCCGGAGACCCCGACGACGGACGCGCCCACCTCCCCGCTGCCCACCGTGGGCGGGCAGACCCCCACCCCCGGCACCACCACGCCCGTGTCCAACAACCCCAATGGCCTGCCGGACTCGTCCGAGGCCATGGCGGGGGGCTG
>NZ_JBKGHJ010000934.1:0-1655 GCF_046520365.1 Corallococcus sp. 4LFB | reverse complement strand
TCCGAGCGTGCCAGAATCCCCTCAGCCCCGTCCCCCATGCCGGGTAGGGTGCGGCCCACACGATGACCTCCGACCTCACGCCCGCTCAGTCTGGGCCCATCACCGCGGAAGCCGTGGCGACGCTGGTCCTGGAGCTCGACGTGAACAACCCGGAGCTGAGCGGCTATCAACTGACCGTCTCGGATGTGGACGGCAGCCGGACGGCGCAGTGGCATGGCATCCGTTTCCCCTGAGATTGAAGCCCACCTCAGTCCAGGAACCGGCGCTCCCAGCGACGCAAGGCGCCGTTGTCACGGTAGGGGCGTGAGACCTCTCGCGCCGCGAACCAGGGCTCCAGGATACGAGCCAGCTCGCGGTGCGCGGGGAGTACGCGCCCTTCTTTGGTATCGCCCGCGTCGGGTTCCGGGCCCAGGGTGACAACGGCACGGTCGTCCCCAAGAGCCTGCACGGAAATCCCAGGTGTCTGGAGGCGGGCCGCCAGCGCGGAGGGGCCTCCCAGCGCCTCGAGCACCGGCGGACCCAGGAAGTTCATCCAATGGACGCCCTGGATCTTCTCTCCCACCGAGTACGCGTTGTTGCGTTCATCCGGAACATCCATGCCGGGATAGCGGAGGCCGAGTTGAAACATGTGCTGCATGAGGTCTTCCATGCCCAGCCAGGCATGAAATGACGGCCCTGCATGGCCGGAGTTGAAGGGCAGCAGTTTCGCCAGGGCCAGCGCCAGGGCTCGAAATGAATCTACGCCTCGGGATTGGAGGAAATCGGCTGGAAGCCAGAAGGAAACCGCGCAGGTGTGCAGGCCCGGCGCGCGGCGGCCCTCCGGTGATTCCAGGTCAACGCCCCGATAGAGGAATTGATGATCAACAAGGCTTCCGTAGCTGTCGCGCAGCTGGATGAATGGAGCCCGATGCGTCAACAGCTCCCTGTGTGTTTCTTCGAGCGCGGAGTCATCCAGCTTCTGCCATTCGCCTTCCGTGTCGGGGTACCACGTCAGTGCCTGGCGGCCGACAGCCTGCAGGTAGGTCTTCAGCGCCTGTGAGATCAGGGGCGCCAGGTCCCGGTGCGAGCGTCGCATGTAGAAGCAGAGGCTCAACCCCGTCTTCATGATGACGGAGCCGTGTCCGGCAACCACTTCGACTGAGGGCAGGTTTCCGAGCATCAATACACCCCCAAGATCGGTGAGACGCGAAATGCAGTGGCACCCAGGGCCTCTTCATACATCTCACCCTGGTGATGGCCCTCCCAGGGATGCCCTTCGGGATACTTTCGCCATACGCCTTCTCTGCCAATCGGACAGGGGAACTTGAAGTCGAAGCTCGCTTCGACGCGAAGCGGGTCTCCAGAATGGATGACCACATCGGGGATCAGCGTCCCACGGAGCCTCCCTGTTCGACCTGAGCGAATCAGCGCCTGCGCTTCTCCAGGAGAGACCCGTTCCAGGGTGTTTGTCTCCCGGTTGTACCGGTAGCGCTGTTCCAGACTGAAGCCACCGGGTCGCTCAACGGATAGACGCGCCTGGACACAGCGAAGGGCCACCGTGTGCTTCTCACGGCCCCACTGCATGGCCCGGGTGATGGGTTTGCCCTCTGCATCCGTCCCGACCTGCTCCTCGCACTGCTGCACTGTCGGCGTCTTGCCGTCGAGCATCCGCAGGT
>NZ_JBKGHJ010000933.1:0-1663 GCF_046520365.1 Corallococcus sp. 4LFB | reverse complement strand
CGTGCGCGGCGTGGCCTCCGCCGTCAGCGCGGGCAGCTTCGCCCGGTCCACCTTCCCGCTGGAGGTCAGCGGCAGTGCCTCCAGCATCCCGTACGCCGACGGCACCATGTGCTCCGGCAGCCGCTCGCGCAGCCATTCGCGCAGGGCAGCGGACTCCACGTCGCCCACCACGTAGGCCCACAGCTTCGTGCCCGTGGCCTCCTTCTTCGCCACCACCGCCGCCTGCTTCACGCCGGGGTGCGTGCCCAGCACCCCTTCGATTTCTCCCACCTCCAGCCGCATGCCGCGCACCTTCACCTGCCCGTCGCGCCGGCCCACGTACTCCACCTGCCCGTCCTCACCCCACCGCACCAGGTCGCCCGTGCGGTACAGGCGGCTGCCGGCTTCACCGCTCAAGCCGTCCGGGATGAAGCGCTCCGCTGTCAGTCCAGCCTGGCCCAGGTAGCCACGCGCCAAGCCCGCGCCTCCCACGTACAGCTCTCCCACCACGCCCACGCCCACCGGCCGCTGGCCTTCGTCCAGCACGTACAGCCTCACGTTGCCCAGCGGCTTGCCTACCGTCACGCGCTCCGGAGACACCGCCGCCACGCTGGCGCACACCGTCACTTCCGTGGGGCCGTAGCCGTTGAGCATTCGCCGGCCTTCGCTCCACTTGCGCACCAGCGCGGGAGGGACGGCCTCGCCCGCGGAGATGAGCGTGCGGATGCCCTCCAGGCCTCCGTCCTCCACCTGCCCCAGCACCGTCGGCGTCAGCGTCACCACCGTCGCGCCCAGCTGCTTCACCGTCTTTTCGAGGGCTCCCCCGGGCATCAGTGCTTCTCGCGGCGCCAGGCACAGGCTCGCCCCCGCCGCCAGCGTCGAAAACACTTCGGCCACCGAGGCGTCGAAGCCCGGCGAGGCGAACTGCAGCACCCGGTCCTCTGGCTTCACACCGTGCGCCTCCGCCACCGCGCGCGCCATGTTCGCCAGGCCGCCGTGACGCACCATCACGCCCTTCGGCTTGCCCGTGCTTCCCGACGTGAAGAGCACGTACGCCATGCCCTCCGTCGTCACCTTCTTCGTGGGTCGCGTCTTCGGCTGACGAGCGATTCGCGCGCTGTCCTCGTCCAACAGGACCAGCACGGCGTTGCCGGTGGGCAACTCATCCGCCAGCGCTTCGTGCGTCAGCACCAGCGCGACGCCGGACTCCTCCAGCAGCTCGCCCACTCGCAGCGCGGGCAGCGTCACGTCCACCGGCACGAAGGCGCCTCCTGCCTTCAGCACCGCCAGCATCCCCACCACCCACTCCACCGAGCGCTCCACCAACAACCCCACCCGCACCTCCGGGCCTACCCCGAGCCCTCTCAGGTGATGCGCCAGCTGGTTCGCCCTTCCCTCCACCTCCGCGTAGCTCACCCCTCCGGCTTCCGTCCGCACCGTCTCCGCTTCAGGCCGCGCGTCCACCACCGACTCGAAGACTTCGTGCCCGCACTCGCCCTTCGCGCCGTACGCCCTGCCCGTCTGGTTCCACTCCTCCACCACCCGCCGCCGCTCCCCCTCACCCATCCACTCCACTTCCCCCACCCGCTGCTCCGGCTTCTCCACCAGCGCTCTCACCACGCGCTCGAAGCCTTCCATCCACCGCCGCACCGTCCCCTCTTCGTACAGGTCCGTGCTGTACTCC
>NZ_JBKGHJ010000932.1:0-1664 GCF_046520365.1 Corallococcus sp. 4LFB | reverse complement strand
GCCCGATGGCGGCCATGGCGCCCACCATGCCCACGAATGCCACGGCCGCGCGCGGGCGCGAGGGGCGAAGGCGCCGCGCGAGCCGGCCCAGCGCGTCCACCCGAAGGCGGACAGCACCGACACGCAGAGCGCGGCCCCCACGAAGTACTTCACCGGGTAGCGGAAGAGGGAGAACGGGGGCACGTGCAGCAGCACCCAGGCCGCGGGCGCGAAGTGACGGCCCAGGCTCAGCGCCACGAGCACGAGCGCGCCCACCGCGAAGGGCCGGGCACGCCGGGGCCCCGCACGGCCCCCAGCACCGCGAACGCGCAGGGCAGCGTCCCCAGGAAGAGGCTGAGGATGAACCCACTGGTCTTCGCCCCAGTAGCTGCCCCGGGGCCAGTCCGCGAGCGGCCACAGCGCGGACAGCACCTGGGGCCACGACGTGGACCAGACGAGCCGCCAGGGCCAGTCGTCCTGCATGCGGAGAGAGCTCCGCGCGAACTCGGCGGTGGGCAGGAGCGCCACCGCGGCGAGCAGCCCCGACAGCGCGAGGCCCCCCGTCACGCGCGCCACCGCGCGCAGCATCTCCTCCACCCAGGGCACCGTGGACCGCGAGGCCGTGGCCAGGGTCATCAACAGCCACCTCAATGAGGTGCACGGCTGCTATGAACGCGCGCTGCTCAAGGACCCGGGCCTCGCCGGCAAGGTGGTGCTGGAGTGGGCCATCGGGCTCAACGGCCGTGTCGCCTCCGCCAAGACCAAGTCCTCCACCCTCCGCAACGCCTCCGTCGAGGCGTGCATCCTCAGCAGCCTGAAGGGCTGGCAGTTCCCGGCTCCCAAGGGCGGCCTCGTCATCATCACGTACCCGTTCCTCTTCAACTCGGTCGGCTACTGACGCGGGGGCACTCCCCCCACCCCACGTCGGCCCCCGCCTCCTGACAGGAAAAAGTCCCCGTGCGATTCCTCCTGCTCTCCCTCCTGTGCCTGGTGCCCGGCCTCGCGCGCGCCCAGGCCGAGGAACTCGAGAACCCCGGCACCGTCTCCGCGGTGCAGGACCGGCTCTACCGCATGCACCACGAGCTCTCGCTCGGCGTGGGCGTGCTGCCCGCGGACGCCTTCTACAAGGGGCTCATCGGCACCGTCGGCTACACGTACCACTTCAGCGACAGCGTCGCGTGGCAGGTGGGCCGCGGCACGTACAGCTACAACGTGCAGACCAGCCTGCGCAGCCAGCTGGAGCGCGACTTCGACGCGGCCCCCACCGCCACCGCCTTCGAGGACCAGGTGCAGTGGATGGTGGGCTCCGACCTCATGTGGAGCCCGCTGTACGGCAAGACGTCCTTCCTCAACTCCAACGTCATCCACTTCGAGGTCTTCCTGCTCGCCGGTGGCACGGTGGTGAAGGTGGACCGCAGCGACGGCTTCCGTCCCGCCGTCAACCTGGGCCTGGGCGTGCGCATGTTCTCCACCCAGAACGTGTCCTTCCGCCTGGACGTGACCAACAACACCGTCTTCGCGGGCGCGTCGCGCATCATCAACGTGCCCACCGTGCAGATTGGGACGGCCTTCAACTTCGGCGCCACGGAATGACGTCCCGCCCGCTCATCGTCGCCGCGCTCGCCAGCGCCGCGCTCCTCGTGTCCCCGACGGTCGCCCGCGCGGCGCCGGAGGCGGGCACGCTG
>NZ_JBKGHJ010000931.1:0-1666 GCF_046520365.1 Corallococcus sp. 4LFB | reverse complement strand
GCCCAACGTCTGCGCGCCCCCGGAGCCCCTCTGCGTGGACCGCGACCTGGGCAGCGCGCTGCCGGTGTCGCTGACGGGCTCCACCGTGGAGGCCCGGGACGACCACGCTGCTTCCTGCGGGGGCGCGGGCGCGCCGGACCGGGGCTACCTGTGGACGGCGCCCCGCGCGGGCACCTTCACCTTCGACACGGCCCGCTCGGCGGTGCGCTCCGTCATCGCAGTGTACGCGGACGGCTGCGGCGGCCAGGAGCTGGCGTGCGCGTCGGGCGGCATCAGCTACGGCGGCGGGTCCCGCGTGGCGGTGACGCTGACGAAGGGCCAGCGGGTCCTGGTGACGGTGGACGCCGTGGCGGACGGGGACTTCACCCAGGGCGCCTTCGCGCTGCACATCGACGCGCTGCGCTCCAGCGAGGCCGGCGCCTGCTTCGACAACATGGACAACGACGGGGACCGCTGGGTGGACTGCGCGGACACCGAGTGCCGCGACGACCCCCGCTGCAAGGGCCAGGGCTGCGCCCACCACGACCTGGGCAGCGCCCTGCCCGTCACCTTCCAGGGGGAGACCGCCCTCTCCGGCGACGGCTTCCAGGGCACCTGCGGCGCACTGCTCCAACAGGACCGCGCCCACCTGTGGACGGCGCCCAGGGCGGGCACCTTCGTCTTCGACACCTCGCCCGCCGGGGACCCGGACGCGGGCGGCCACGCCCTGTACCTCCTCACCGGCTGCCGGGGCACGGAGCTGGGCTGCGCCGCGAACCCACATCCCACGACCCAGGAGGCCCCCGCCCTGAAGCTCACCCTGGCCCAGGGGCAGACGGTGCTGGTGGTGGTGGACGGCATGGCCCGGCCGGACCGGGACACCCCCATCCGCTACACCCTCCACGTCACCGAGTGGGTCTCCTCCGAGGCCGGCCACTGCCACGACGGCGCGGACAACGACGCGGATGGCCGGGCCGACGACGCGGACCCGGACTGCCGCTGACGCGCCGTGCCACAACCGGCGTCCCACACCCACCTTCTCAGCGGATGTGAGGTGCTACGCAACTGATCGGCGGCCGGTGCGATAATCCCGGCAAGTCGTCCGCAGCCCTTCCCAATTTCCTCGAACTCCGACGAGGGAGCCCCGCAATGAGCCTCATCGACCGCGCCCGCAGTGCCGTCAGCAACACCCTCCGCCACGTGCAGCAGGACCCCATCAAGGCGGCGAAGGACATCGGGACGCAGGCGAAGAAGGGCTACGACACCTTCAACAAGGTGAAGACGGCCGTGAAGGACGGCTTCGACAACGTCAAGAGCCTGAAGACGGACGGCTTCAAGGCGACGCTGAAGGGCAACGTCGACAAGCTGGTCTCCAAGGCCACCGACCCGAAGACGAAGCTGGACCTCAAGGGCAAGCTGGGCATCGCGGGCAAGGCGTTCGGCACCCTGACCAGCGCCGCGAAGCTGGTGGGCCAGGCCGGCACGGCCATCAGCGACGTGCGCAACGCCGTGCGCTCCGGCAGCAGCGAGGACTGGAACAAGGCGCTGGGCTCCGTGGCCACCGCCGGCAAGGGCGCGGTCAGCACCGTCAAGGGCGGCCTGGAGATTGCCCGCGACGTGAACAAGTTCGGCAGCGCGTACAAGGCCGCCAGCGGCGCCTTCAAGGCCGCGGTCCCGGGCGCCGGCC
>NZ_JBKGHJ010000930.1:0-1671 GCF_046520365.1 Corallococcus sp. 4LFB | reverse complement strand
TCGCGGTAGCCGTGCAGGCGGCCCGCGGCGGCGCACGCCGGAGGAGCGGCGGGCGCTGTGCGTGGGCGCGCTGCTGGCCACGGCGGCGAAGAAGACGGGCAAGGTGCGGCCGGAGGACAACCCGGTGCTGGACGTCGTCTTCGACGTGCAGTTCCGCGAGTGGAGCCAGAAGCACGCGGAGGTGGTGCGCAAGTACGAGTCCCTGGTCGCCAACATGGCGCCGGAGGCCCTCACGCCGGAGGCCGCGGAGGCCCTGCGGAGGGCGGAGGCGGGCGAGCTGGACGCGCTGGTGAAGCACGTGCAGGCGGACCCCGCGCTGGTGGAGCGCATCTCCCGTGAAGCGAAGGAGCGCGCGCAGCGGGTGGAGGCGAAGCTGAGGGACGCCGCCACGCCGTCCGTCTTCTCCCCGGAGGAGGAGCTGTGGCTCACCTGCGTGCTGTGGGAGCCCCTGCGCGCGATGAAGTCCCAGCCCAAGGACCCGGAGGGCCGGCGGCAGGTCATCGCCGGGCTGCTGCGGGCCGTGAAGGGCGCGGTGGACGCGGAGTTCCTCGAAGGGATGCTGGAGCGGATGCGCGCGGGGGCGAAGGACCGGCGGCGGACGAGCCACGCGCGAGTGGCTCACTGACGCGGCCATCGCCTTCGAGGCGGAGCCCGCGCGGCTGGTGCTGGCGGCGCTGCTCACCGCCCGGCAGGAGGCGCGGGGGCGCAGCGCGGAGGAGCTGGTGGCGCTCGCGGACCTGAAGGCCCTGCCCGCGTGGACGCCGGAGCAGCTGGAGCCCTACCGGCAGCTGCTGGAGAAGGAAGGCCGCGCGGAGGGCGCGGAGCGGATCCGCCGCGCGCAGGACTGGCTGCGCGAGCACCCCGTGCAGCTGGACGCGGAGGCCTGAGGCGCTCCCCGAGCCTCAGACGAACAGCGCCTTCGCGGTCTGCTGGAGGCGCTCCGTGCCCATGCGCATGAGCTGGCCCTTGAGGCCGGGCTGGCTCACGACGTGCCGCTCGAAGGCGGCGCGCTCCAGGCGCAGCACCACGCACGGCGTCTTCGTGCGCACCGTCGCGGACACGGGCTTGTCCAGCAGCAGGGAGATTTCACCGAACACGTCCCCTTCGCGCAGCTCCGGCAGCAACACGATGCGGCCCGGCTGCTCCAGCGACAGCTGCACCTGGCCGCGCAAGAGCAGGTAGAAGGCGTCCCCCGGCTGCCCCTGCGTGAGGAGCACCTGACCCGCGGGGATGACGCGCAGGTCGAACTCGCGCGACATGGCCTGCTTCAGCGCGGGCGACAGGTTGGTGAACAGGGGGCTGGTGCGCAGCAGGTGGTCCACCAGCCGCCGCTGGTAGAAGGCGTGCACCGCCGCGTCCACCTCCGGGTGCGCCGCGCTCACGCGGGCGAGCGCGGGGCGCTTGAACTCCAGCAGCACGGAGCGCTCGGGCACCTCCACGCTGGCCAGCCTGGGCCCTCCGACACCAGCGCCACCTCGCCGAAGAAGTCCCCCGGCCCCAGCGTGGCCACGACCTGGCGCGCGTTGCCCTCCACCCGCCGGGCCACCTCCGCGCGGCCCTCCACCAGCGCGAACATGGAGTCGCCCGGCTGCCCCTCCTCCACCACGCGCTGGCCCGGCCAGAAGGCGCGCACCTCCAGCGCGTCCACCAGCGCCACGAAGGCCTCGCGTC
>NZ_JBKGHJ010000092.1:0-20457 GCF_046520365.1 Corallococcus sp. 4LFB | reverse complement strand
CACGGCGCGCGGGCTGGTCGCACCCGGAGCGCGTCCCGGTGACGCGGCCCTCCGGCACGGACGCGCTGCCGGGCCTGGAGGACGTGGCGTTCCAGGCGGCGGGGCGGGTCCTTCGCGGGTGGTACGTGCCGTCGCGCGATGGGACGGCGGTGGTGCTGGTGCACGGCTTCGCGGACAACCGCACGCGGGTGCTCTTCGAGGCGCGGACGCTGGCGGAGGCCGGGCACGGAGTCCTGCTGTTCGACCTGCACGGCCAGGGAGAGAGCGAAGGCGACGGCGTCGGCTGGGGCGACAGCGAGCGCGAGGACGTCCGCGCGGCCCTGGCGTTCGTGCGGGCCCGGCCCGACGTGACGGCGGGACGGGTGGGCCTGTTCGGCTTCTCCATGGGAGGCACGACGGCGCTGCTGGTGGCGCAGGAGGACGCGCGGGTGAAGGCGGTGGCGGCGGCCGGTGCGTTCCCGGACCTGGCGGTCGACATGGGCTCGCACTACGGCCTGAGCACCTGGGCAGTCTTGTGGGGACTGCGCCGGGAAGGCATCGACGTGGACGCGGTGCGGCCGGTGGACGGCATGTGCCGGCTGGAGGGACGGCCGCTGCTGCTCATCAACGGAGGCAGCGACCCGGACGGCCCCCAGAAGCTGGGGGGACGTCTCTTCCAGGCGGCCTGCGAGCCCAAGGAGCTGTGGGTGGTGCCAGAGGCGGCCCACGGCGAGTACGCCCAGAAGGACCCTGAAGGCTACGCGCGCAAGCTGCGGGAGTTCTTCGACCGCGCGCTATGAGCGCCGGCCCTTGGCGACGAACACCAACCGACTGCCAGCCCCGTCTTCCTGCGGATCGCCTTCAAGTGTTCCTTCACGGTGTTGACAGCCATGTCCAACGCGACAGCGATTTCCTTGTCGGCCGCTCCCGTCGTGCCCAACAAGTCCGCCACCTCGAGTTCTCTCTCCGTCAGCAAGTCGCGCCAGTCATCCCTCATCCAGTGTCGATGCTCGGTCATGCGCACTTCCCAGAAGTTGCAGCCAGGTCGCTCGACGTTGGAGGGCTTGAAGACAACTTCCAGCTTCTCGTCCCCCCTTGGGATTTCGATGCGCCTTTCCGAAGGCGGCGCGATGCCATCCATGCTCGCGAACTTTTTCACGAGGGTCACCCATGGCTCGGGAACGTCGTTGCAGAGTTCATGGGCGGCGAACCACTTCTGCACAAGGTCCCTGGCTGCCCCAGTCTCGCCCAGGAGCCGCCCGGCGGCATTCAAGATCATTCCGGCCTCCGGCTCCTTCACCAACGAAGACAGAAGGTCACCCCTGAATCCCCTGGCCTGATTTTCCTGAACCGCCCCCACCGCCTCGTTGAGGTAGGGGATGACGGACTGGAGGAGTTGCTCATCCCGGAGCGTGAACTCCTTGGAGGACTCCTTGTACATCGCGAGGCCTCCCTGGAACTGCTGCTGGTTCTCGAACAAGAGGGAGGCAAGCACGTACCTGAGCTTCAGGCCTGCCATGCGGCTGCGCTCATAGGTTTCCGTGCTTTCCAGCGGACGCCCTTGCAGCATCACGAGGTCTCTCGCCGCGATGTTGGGCCGAGTCAGCGTGTACTGGAACACGAAGCACCGCGTCAGCCACAACGAGTACTCCTTCAGGAGAGGCTTAACGGTGGGCGCCTCCCACTCCATCCCTCGCGAACCATCTACGTGGGAGAAGCCCACCGCGAGGTGCTCCGCCTTGCAGATGCGGAGCATCACCTCCTCGATGGCCTCGTAGATGTCCGTGAAGGTCCTGACGCCAATCAGGCGCCGCTGCATTCCCTGAATCAATCGCTTCTCACGCGACGTGAAACTCAAGTCCGTGGCCATGATGGGTACCTCCCCCGAGTTGAATTACTCCTCAAGGATGACACGAACGGGACCCGGGCCTACCCCCTCGAAAGAGGGGGGTGTCAGGCCTTGACGGGCTATGAGCGCCGGCCCTTGGCGACGAACTCCGCGCGGCTGTGGGTGCCGGTCTTCTCGAAGATGGACTTGATGTGGACCTTCACCGTCTCCACGGAGCAGCCCACCCGGGGAGCGATCTCCTTGTTCGCCAGGCCTTCGTGGAGGCAGTCCGCCACGCGCAACTCCTGGGCAGTGAGCTTCGCCTTCCAGTCCGGGCGCAGCCAGTGGGCACGCTCGTGCATGCGCACCTGCCACAGCTTGCGGCCGCCCCAGATGACGGAGGACTGGCTGAACGTCACGTCCATCCGTTCCGCGCCCCGCTCCAGCGTGAGCGATTCCAGCCGGGGATCCACCGCGACGTCGAAGCGCGACAGCGCCATCACCCGCTCCATCCAGGCCTTGGGCACTCCGTCGCTGAGCTCGTGGGGCGCGAACCAGTCCTCCAGCAGCGGGATGGCCGGCCCCGTGTCCGCGACCTTCCGCCCCAGGCTGTTCAACACCAGCACCGGGCTGGAGCCCATGGCGATGGCCTTCAGGAGGTCCCGCTCGAAGCGCAGGGCGTAGAACTCCTGGAGCCGGGCCACCGTCCGGGTGATGTACGGGATGATCTGCTGCAGGAACCACTGCGCCCGGAGCGAGAACGGCTGGGGAGACTCCCGATACATCGCGATGCCGCCCTTCAGCTCCTTGTCCGTGAACAGGAGCGACGCCAGCACGCGCTTGAGCTTCAGCCCCGCGCCCTGACTGCGCCGGAAGGTCTCCTCCTCCGCCAGGGGCCTGCCCTGCAGCATCTCGACGTCGCTGAGCACCTGGTTCGGCTGCACCACCGTCGCCTGGAAGACGAAGTCCTCCTGCACCCAGTCCGCGTAATCCTTGAGGAGGGGGTGGACGGTGTCCGTCTTCCATTGAAGCCCCACCGTCCCATCCGGATTCGCGCAGCCCACCGCGAGGTGGTCCGCCTCGCACAGCGTGATCAACGCCTGGGAGAGCGCCTCGTAGACGTCCTCCAGGGTCCGCGCCTCCCCCAGCGCTTCCTTCAACTCCGCGATCAACGCCTGCTCACGCGACAGGAACTTCCGTGCCTTGCCCATGGGTACACCCCCGTTGCCAATACCCAACAAGTATTACGAGGGCTGAAACAGGGCCCATCCCTCCAAAGAGGTATGGACAGGGCTGGCGGCCACGTCGTGCTGGACGGCTCCCCCCCAGGCAGGTCAGCCTGGACCGCCCCGGAGGACCCGACCCACATGGCTGCCCCGCTGCCCCCTGAGTCCCAGTTCCATATCGAAGTCATCAAGCTCCTGCTCCAGGTGGCCACCAGCGACGACCGCGTCACCCGCGAGGAGATCGACTCCATCATCGACACCGCGCGCGGCTTCAGCGTGCCCCTGACGGAGCTCAGCGCCCTCACCCGCTGCCTCCAGGAGGGCCTGCCGCTCCCGCCGCCGAACCTGGGCGTCCTGCGCGAGGACCCCAAGGCCGTCCTCGACGCCGTCCACGCCCTCATCGCGGGCGACGGCCACGTGCACGAGTCCGAGATTGAAATGGCCCGGCAGATCCGCGAGCTGCTCGGCATCGCGCCCTGAAGCGCCCGCGGGCGGCCTGGAGGCTCAGGCCGCCACGAACTGCCGCTCCACCAGGCGCCGGTAGAGCCCCTCCTGGGCCATCAGCGCCGCGTGGCTGCCGCTCTGCACCACCCGGCCTCCCTCCAGCACCAGCACCCGGTGCGAGTTGGCCACGGTGGACAGGCGGTGGGCGATGATGAGCGTGGTGCGGCCCTGCATCAGCCTGTCCAGGGCGTCCTTGACCAGGTGCTCGCTCTCCGCGTCCAGGGCGGACGTCGCCTCGTCCAGGATGAGGATGCGCGGGTCCTTGAGCACGGCCCGCGCGATGGCCACGCGCTGCTTCTGGCCGCCCGACAGCTGCACGCCGCGCTCGCCCACCTCCGTGCGGTAGCCGTCCGGGAAGCGCTGGATGAAGTCGTGCGCGTTCGCGGCCCGCGCGGCGGCCTCCACCTCCGCGTCCGTGGCGTCCGGCCGGCCATAGCGGATGTTGTCCGCGATGGAGCAGGAGAACAGCAGCGGCTCCTGCGCCACCGCGCCCAGGTGCCGGCGCAGCCAGCCCGGGTCCAGCGTGCGCAGGTCATGCCCGTCCACCCAGATGCCCCCCGCCTGCGGGTCGTACAGGCGCGCGAGCAGCGCGGCGATGGTGGACTTGCCCCCGCCCGACGGCCCCACCAGCGCCACCACCTCCCCCGGCGCCAGCTCCAGGTCCAGCCCCTGGAGCACCGGCACGTCCAGCCGCGAGGATAGCGAAGCGCACGTCCCGGAACGACACCCGCCCGCCAGCGAGGAGAGCTGCTCCCGCCCTCCAGCGGGATGGCGGGCACGCGGTCGATCATCTCGAACACGCGCTCCGCGGAGCCCGACGCGCGCATGAAGTCCCCCCACAGGTCCGTCAGCCCGCTCAGCGCCGTGGACACCAGCAGCGTGTACGCGAGGAACGACGTGAGGCTGCCCACGGACAGGTCCCCGCGGATCATCAGCCGGCTGCCGTACCAGAGCACCAGCGCCGCCGCGAAGAGGCCGCCAAAGCCGCTGCCCGCCATGAAGGCCGCCGACAGGCGCGAGCGCTGATACATCAGCGACAGCACCTGCGACAGGCGCCCCCGGTAGCGCGCCACCTCGTGCCGTTCCGCGGCGAAGGCGCGCACGGTGCGGATGCCGGTGAACACCTCGTCCGCGACGCCCGTGGCCTCCGCCAGCGCCGCCTGCACCTGGCGCGAGGCCTGGCGGATGCGCCGCCCCACCACGACGCCCGCGATGGCCACCGGCGGCACCACCGCCACCATCAGGAGCGCCAGCGACGGCGACGTGTAGAAGAGCATCGTCAGGCCGCCCACCGCCTGCGCGCCGCTGCGCAGCGCCGTGGCGATGTTGTTGCTGACCGCGTGCTGCAGCACGGTGGTGTCCGCGGTGAGCCGGCTGGTCAGCTCGCCCGTGCGGCGCATGTCGAAGAAGGCCACCTCCTGGTCCACCAGCCGGGCGAACAGCTCCTCGCGCAGCCGCGCCACGGCGCGCTCCCCCGCGGTGTTGAAGAAGTAGAAGCGCAGCGCATCCGACACCGCGCGCACCGCGAACACGACGACGAGCCCCAGCGCCATGCGGTCGATGACCGTCTGGTCCTTCGCGCCCAGCGCCTCGTCGACGATGACGCGCAACGCCTGCGGGAGCACCAGCGACAGCGCCGTGGCCACCACCAGGAAGAAGAGCCCCACGCCCAGCGCGCGGCGCTCCTCCCAGGCCAGCCCCAGCAGGCGGCGCACGGAGACGGAACCACGGTCGGGGGCCGTCACCGGAGGAAGGACTCCGCCTGGCCGTAGGGCATGTCCGCGTCCACGCCGTGCTCCCGGCAGTGCGCCAGCAGCTTGCGCGACTCCACCAGCTGCGGGGACTGCTCGTGGTAGCCCATCACCATCACGTGGCCCAGCCACGGCTCGCGGCCCATGGCGTAGATGCGCACCTGCCGGGGCTTGAGCCGCTGGACGATGTCGATGGCGCGCGCCGCGTTGGAGCCGTTGAGCCGCCGCGACTGGTCCATCTTCCGCGACAGCGGCGCGGGCAACAGCGGCCCGTACATCCAGCTGAGCGGCCCGCCCTCCGACTCCATGCCCAGCCACATCATGTCGATGGGGCCCACGTGCGGCTGCACGTGCTCGTACAGCCGGGGCTCCAGCGCGTTGGAGTCCGCCGCCATGAGCAGCGCCTTGCCCTCCAGCCGCACCAGGTGCGCCAGCTTGCCGCGCACGTCCAGGTCGCCGTGCTCGCCCAGGAAGGGCAGCCCCACCAGCTCCCCGCCCGGCACCGGCAGCGACTCCAGCTCCGACAGCGTCACCACGTCGCGGAAGCCCGCGTGCTGGAGCATCAGCTTCAGCGACGGGTCCACCAGCGCGCCGCCGCCTCCCGCGGGCACCACCACCGTGCCGATGCGGTGGCGCAGCTGGAGCAGCGGCTCGAACATCAGGTGGTCCGCGTGGCCGTGCGTGAGCAGCACGTAGTCGATGCGCTCCGGCAGGTCCGCGAAGGTGAAGCGCGGCAGGTCGGTGGGGAAGTCGTAGCTCACCACCGGGTCCGTGAGCACGCTCACGTGGCGGGATTCCATCAGCACGCACGCGTGGCCGAAGTAGCGCACGCGCACCCCGTCGCCGTCGTAGCGCGGGGCGGGCCGGGGCGGCTCGGGCGTGAAGAAGGTGGCGAAGGTGTCCCCGTCCTGGGGGGCAATGCCCAGCGCGTCGCGCACGGCCTCCAGCGGGGCCGGCGTGCGCCGCATCGCGAACAGCGTGTCCCAGGCCTCGTGCCGGAAGGGCAGGCGCACCTGGAGGTCGCCCTCCCGCGAGTCATCCAGCCGGGGCGTGCTGAAGACATACGGACGCGCGTCCCCGTGCACCAGCCGCAGGGACACGCTCTGCGAGGACTCGCGGTGGAAGGGGCTGCGGTAGAGCAGCGGCTCGAAGAAGCGCGCGGACGCGCGGTTCCTCAGGTCATACGTGAGCTCCACGTAGCCGCGCAGCAGGTCCGGCACGCGCGGGTACAGCTCCTCCAGCGAATAGCCCTCCGCGGAGGCGAGCAGCGCGTCCAGCTCGCGCATCGCGGCCGCGTACCGCATGGCCAGCGACTCCTCCTGGAGCGTGCGCTCCAGGAGCGCCTTCACCTCCCCCACCCGCTCCACGCCGCAGTTCAGGTAGGGGCCGCCGCGCAGCGCGGGGCTCTTGAGCGCCGCGACGTGGATGGCGGGGTTCGCGACGAAGGACTCCATGATCTTGACGTGGAGGTTCGCGACGAACAGCGGCGCCGTCATGGGCGACGCCAGGAACCACCATGCGTACCACTGGTTGTGGAGCGGCTCGGCGACGACGTTCTGCTTCAGGTACACCGGGGGGCGCGACATCAACACTCCTTCAAGGGTTGCTCAGGCGGCCTTCGCCAGCCGGGCCAGCGACTCGCGCGCGGCCTCGCGCAGCGAGGGCTCCGGGGACTCCAGCAGCCGCCTCAGCGCCTGGGGCACCTCCGCGTCCGGATAGGCGATGTCGCCCAGCCGCCGGGCCGCCAGCACCCGGTCCCGCACCGCGCCCCGCGTCAGCTCCAGCAGGAGGAAGTCGCGGTAGCGCGCGAGGAAGGCGTTCTCCGCGTCCAGCATCCGCGCGCACGCGTCCTGCAGCGCGGCCTTCGCCGCCGCGTCCTCCGGCACGCGGTAGCCCCACTGCTGACGGAGCGCGAAGATGGACTCGTACAGCGGCGTCCAGGCGTCGTTCAGGTGCTCGCGGTGCGCCTGGATGGCGTCGCGCTTGGAGAAGGTGTGGCGGCCCGCGTCCAGCGCCACCGCCGCCGTCGCCATCCGGCACGCCAGGGTGACCAGCTCCTTGAAGCCCCGGTGCAGCTGGCCCTGCGCGTCCGTCACCTCGCGGTAGTCGTAGCCGTACAGCTCGCCGCGCGCGTCCGGGTACGCCAGGGGGAAGCGCAGGGGCGCGTCCTCGGGACGGGCGCGCGCGCGTTCGATGAAGCGGTAGGGCTGGTGCATGCTGTGGCGCGTCCACGCCTCCAGCGGCATCAGCGGCACGCGGTCGCGGACGTCCTCGCCCGCGATGAGCAGCGCGTTCTCCTTGAGGTTCACCTCGCCCTCGGCGACGAGCCGCGCCTCCTCCACCGCGTTCAGGTCCAGCGGGTAGCGGGCCAGCGGGCCCACCGCCAGGCGGAAGCGCTCGAAGCGGTCCTCCTCGCCCGGCAGGAACGTGTCCTTGAAGACGAGCGTGAGGTCCAGGTCGCTCTCCCCCACCGCCTCGCGGGTGGCGTGGCTGCCCACCAGGTAGCAGGCCCGCACGCGCCCCGGGAACGTGAGGGCGTACAGCCCCACGAAGCCGAACAGGAGCGCGTTGACGCCCATGTCCTCCGTCAGCCCGACCAGCGACACCTCTTCCACTTCCGTCACGCGGTCACCTGCAGGGGGTGGACTTCCTTGTGCTCGGGCGCGCCCGCCAGCCTGCGAGTGAGCCGGCGGCGCACGACGTCCACGTGCTCGCGGAAGAAGTACAGGTTCTCCGCGTAGGCGATGGGCACCGCGATGCGGTTCACCTCGCGCTCGGCCTCCTCCAGCCGCTTGAGCATGTCCTGGAGCATCTCCTGGTCCGGGTCCTCTTCCAGTTGAATCTCAATCTCCTTCAGCCGCGCGTACCACCGGTGGATGCGCGAGCGCACCCGCCACAGGAACACCGCGGGCACCGCGCGCCCCAGCGGCACCACCACCGCGATGATGGGCACCAGCATCACCCACAGCCGGTCCACCAGGTTCGCCGCCCAGAACGGCAGGTAGCGCTGCAACAGCGGCACGCCCGTCGCGTAGTAGCGCTTCGCCTCGCTGCTCAGGGGGAAGCCCGCCGCGAGCGGCGCGGGGAACTCGCCCGTCTTGTCCAGGATGCCCGCCGTGCCGCTGATGTCACTGGCCGCGCGCATCAGGAGATAGGAGAGCGCCGGGTGCAGCGAGTCCCGCGCCAGGAGGAGCGCGTTGGGCGCGAGCAGCACCACGTCCTGGTCCGGCACGTTCTTCGCGAAGTCGAACACGCCCTGCGGCAGCACGTGGCGCGACAGGTACGGGTAGCGGCGCGTGTACGCCTCCGCGCGCGCGAAGCTGAGCAGCCGCACGTCCTTCACCGCCGCCAGCTTCTGGATGCGCGGCGACTCCGCCGGCGACACCAGGAACACCGCGTCCACCCGGCCCTGCGTCAGCGCCTCGATGGCCGCGTCCCGGTCCAGCGGCAGCAGCTGCGTGGGCGCCGTGTCCACCTTGTTCGCCTGGAGCAGCGTCATCGCCAGCGCGCGCGTGCCGCTCTCCTCGGGCCCCACCGCGATGCGCTTGCCCGCCAGGCCGCGCACGTCGTCCACGGGCTCGCCCCGGTAGAAGACCCACAGCGGCACGTAGGAGAGGCTGCCCAGCGACGCCACGTGCTCCGGCACCCCCTGCCCCTTGCCGCCGGTGGTGCCGCTCTGCGCGAAGGCGATGTCCACCCCGCTGTCCTCCGCGTTCAGCAGCGCCACGCTGCCCACGGAGCCCTTCGTGTTGCGCAGCTCCAGCGTCACCCCCTGCTGCGCGAGGAACTTCTGGTAGCGCTTCGCCATGTAGTTGAAGCCGCCCTCGTCCGGCGCCAGCGCCATCACCAGCGTCTTGGGCGGCGCGGGCTTGACGAAGTAGAACGTCACCGCGAACGCGACCGCGATGAGCACCGTCGCGGGCGCGATGGCGATCCACAGGTCGCGCCGCAATGTGCGCTTGAGCTGCGCCTTCAACGTGTCCGTCTTCATGAGGATGCGCAGTATACCGACCGCGCCGTGCGGGGCCTCGCCGCACACCGCGTCGGTCCAGGCAGGCAGGCACGCTCCAACCCGGGGGCACTTGGCGCAACCCCTTGCGCGACACACCCTCCCTCCCAGGCCTTTTTGAAGGGGTGTGGCATGGGTTGGCGCGGCGGGTGGGCGGTGTCTTTGCTGGTGGTGGGGGTGGGCTGCGGCGGGGCGCTTCCGGAAGAGCAGGCGGAAGCCGGACTCGCACAGGAGCCTACCTCGGCCCCGGAGGTGACGGCGGAGGGGGCCTGCCTCCCCACGGCCGCGGGCACCCAGCGGGTGAAGGCCATCCTCCCTCCTTCGGAGCTGGGCATCCCGCGCTTCGCGATGGGGCCGGGCGGCTTCGTGGACTTCAAGGGGACGCTGCACTTCGCGGTGAACTTCGAGGACGGCCGCCGCGGCCTCTGGCGGAGCACCGGCACGGACGCGGGCACCACGCCGGTGCGCAGCTTCGCGGCGACGGATGGCACCTCGACGCCGCGCCTGTCGCAGCTCACCGCCACCCCGACGCAGCTCTTCTTCCAGGCGCCGGACTCGGTGCACGGCAACGAGCTGTGGGTGAGTGACGGGACGACGGCCGGCACCCGGCTGGTGAAGGACGTGACGCCGGGCGCGGAGGACTCGTCCCTCACGCACCTGACGGCGGTGGGCTCCACGCTCGTGTTCTTCCGGGAGGTGTTCGACGCCACCGTCTTCACCACGCGCTACGAGCTGTGGAAGTCGGACGGCACCACCGCGGGCACGGTGCGCCTGCGCGACTTCGGCACCACCGTGGACGTGAGCTACCTGGACGCGAAGCCAGGCAACGCGCTGCTGTTCTTCGTGCGTGAGCTGGAGGGCGCCACCTCGCTGTGGCGCACGGACGGCACCGCCGCGGGCACCGTGCAGCTGAAGCGGCTGGACGCGGGCCCCGACACCTACCCGAACGACGTGCGCACCTCCGGCGCGCTCACCCTGTTCAAGCTGGATGAGCGCAGCGGCCTGTCGGAGCTGTGGAAGTCGGATGGGACGGCGGGCGGCACCCTGCGGCTGGCGTCGTTCGGCGCCACGCGCTCCATGCGCGTGCTGGGCGCGCTGGGCGGGTACGCGTACGTCACGACGACCTCCTACAGCACCCAGTACATGGTGCTCTACCGCGTGCCGCTCGCGGGCGGGAACCCGGAGCCCGTCTTCACGCTGCCCAACGACTACGCGTCCCAGGGCGAGGCGTTCCCGTACATCGACGCCGTGAGCCAGGCGCCGGGCGGCTCGAAGCTGTACTTCAGCGTGGCCATCGGCAGCAACGGCCCCGCGCCGCGCGACACGCAGCTGTGGGTGACGAACGGCACCGCCGGGGCCACCACGCTGCTGCGCCGGCCGCTGAGCCTGTCGGATGAGTACAGCTCGCCGGTGTACGCGGCGGCGGACAACCTGGTCTTCTTCAGCGCCTACGACACCGGGACGGGCCTCGAGCCCTGGGTGAGCAACGGCACGCCCGGCGGCACGCGCCTCCTCAAGAACATCGGCGCGCAGCCCCAGCAGGACCCCTCCTCGTACCCGCGCGAGTTCTTCCGCCAGGGCAGCCGCGTCTACTTCAGCGCCTACGACGACACGCTGAACGCGCAGCTCTGGTCCAGCGCGCTCGGCGGCACCTGCCTGGCGCCGGAAGACGCACACTAGGCGCACCCGCCTCCCCGCCCCGGCCGCGCCGGACGCGGGGACGGCGCCCCGCCTGGGCTCCAGGCAGGTGACCGTGCCCGGCGCCAACGTGGGTGTTAGACACCCGCGCATGCCCACCGTCAGTGACAATGCGCGCCGCGCGGGACTCCGCCTCGAACGCAGCCGGGCCTCCCGTCAGTTCGAGGGCCAGGGCTTCCGCAACACCGCCCCCGTGGGGCCCGGCCTCCAGGGAAACCCGCTGCCGCTCCTGGGCGAGTACTTCTTCGGCGGCACGCAGCGCACGCCGCCCGCGCCGCTGCCGGTGGAGGACCCGCGCGGCACCTGGGGCCGCGCGCCGGACACCGGGCTGCGCGTCACCTGGCTGGGGCACAGCACGATGCTGCTGGAGGTGGACGGAGCGCGCGTGCTCACCGACCCCGTCTTCGGCGACCGGGCCTCGCCCGTGTCCTTCGCGGGCCCCAGGCGCTTCCACGCCACGCCCGTGCCGGTGGACGCGCTGCCGGACCTGGACGCGGTGCTGGTGTCGCACGACCACTACGACCACCTGTGCCGGAGCACCATCCAGGCGCTGGCGAAGCGGCGGGTGCCCTTCGTCACCGCGCTGGGCGTGGGCCGGCACCTGGAGGCCTTCGGCGTGGCGCCGGAGTTGATTACGGAGCTGGACTGGTGGGAGGAGCACCGCGTGGGCCCGGTGGCCTTCCGCGCGGCGCCCTCGCAGCACTTCTCCGGCCGCGGCCTGGGGGACCGCAACACGACGCTGTGGGCGTCCTGGGTGCTCACCACCGACAAGCACCGGCTGTTCTTCAGCGGCGACACCGGCCTCACGACGGAGTTCGAGGAGATTGGCCGCAGGTGCGGCCCCTTCGACCTGGTGATGCTGGAGGTGGGCGCGTTCCACCCGAGCTGGGGCGGCATCCACCTGGGCCCGGAGAACGCGCTCAAGGCGCACGCGATGCTGGGCGGCGGCACGCTGATGCCGGTGCACTGGGGCACCTTCAACCTGGCGCTGCACGCCTGGGACGAGCCCGCGGAGACGCTGGTGCGGCTGGCCACGGAGCAGCAGGTGCGCCTCTTCACGCCGGGCCTGGGCCGGAGCCTGGAGCCCTCGCGCGTGGAGGGCGTGACGCCGTGGTGGCGCGAGGTGGGCGAGCCCCGGCTCGTGCCCCGCCTGGCGCCGTGAGGCCCTGAAGGCCCGCGTGACGCGAGGACTCGACGCCCACCCGAGCCCCGGGCGTAGAGTCCCTGGCCATGCCCCGCGCCCCCCGGCTCTCCGTCGCGCTGCCCCTGGCCGTCCTGCTGTTGCCATTGATGGCGTGCGACCCGGCGGCCGGGGCGCAATCCCAGACAGACGACCCGAAGCCCGCGATGACGAAGAGCGCGAAGCGGGGCCTCGGGTATGGCTATCACTCCGCGGAGGACCTGAAGGCGCTCTCCCCCGGGATGAGCTGGTGGTACAACTGGTCGCCCCGCCCGGAGGCCGGCGCCGCCAGCGTCTACGCCTCCGAGAACGTCTCCTTCGTGCCCATGGCCTGGGGCGGCACGCCCACGGTGGCGCAGCTCGAGTCCGAGATTCCGGCGGGCGCGCGATACCTGCTGGGGTTCAACGAGCCCAACTTCAAATCCCAGGCGAACAAGACGCCCCGCCAGGCCGCGGCGCTGTGGCCCGTGCTGGAGGAGGTGGCCCGCCGCAGGGGGCTCAAGCTGGTGTCCCCGGCGGTGAACTACTGCGGCGACTGCGTGTCGGAGGACGGCGTCACCTTCACCGACCCGGTGGTGTACCTGGATGCCTTCTTCAAGGCCTGCGCGAACTGCCAGGTGGATGCCATCGCCATCCACTGGTACGCGTGCGACCTGAGCGCGCTCAAGTGGTACGTGGGGCAGTTCAAGAAGTACGACAAGCCCCTCTGGCTGACGGAGTTCGCGTGCGGCGACCGGCCCCATGACGAAATCACCGTGGACGTGCAGAAGCAGTACATGGTGGATGCCATTGGCTATCTGGAGACGGAGCCCACCATTGAGCGCTACGCGTGGTTCTCCGGACGCAACAACGAAATCCCCTCCATCAACCTGCTGGGCGCCTCCGGGGAGCTGACGGAGCTGGGCCACCTGTACGTCACGCTGGCCGCCGGCGCCGCGAAGTCCGCCCCCTGAGGGGTGCGGCTGCGTCCCACACACAGGGCTGGACAGGCGCGGAGACGTCTTTTCGGCGGTCCTGGGATTCTGGGGCTAAGGTGGCCGCCTCATGGCGCTCGATGTGGGGGACACCTTCGGCAGGTATGAGTTGGTGTCCTGGCTGGGCCGGGGCGGCATGGCGGAGACGTGGCGCGCGCAGCTGATGGGCGACGCGGGCGTCACGAAGCCGGTCCTCATCAAGAAGGTCCTGCCGGAGTACGCCAACGACGAGGCCTTCATCTCCATGTTCATCAGCGAGGCGCGCATCTCCGCCACGCTGTCGCACGGCAACGTCGCGCAGGTCTTCGACTTCGGGCAGGTGGAGGGCGAGTACTTCCTCGCCATGGAGTTCGTCGACGGCAAGCCGCTCGACAAGGTGCTCAAGCGCGCGATGCGCAGCGGGATGCCCGCCCTGCCCATCCCCGTCGCCGTCTTCATCGCGATGGAGATGTGCCGGGGGCTGCACTACGCGCACACGCGCACGGACAGCAGCGGGAAGCCCCTGGGCATCGTCCACCGGGACATCTCTCCGGACAACGTGCTGCTGAGCTACGAGGGCCAGGTCAAGATCGTCGACTTCGGCATCGCGAAGGCGCAGCTCCTCCGGGGCTTCAAGACGGCGCCGGGCGTGGTGAAGGGCAAGTACCTCTTCTTCTCCCCGGAGCAGGCGCGCGGCGAGGACGTGGACGCGCGCACGGACGTCTGGGCCACCGGCATCGTGCTGTATGAATTGCTCTGCGGCCGGCTGCCCGTGGATGGCCCGCCCCACGTCGTGATGATGAAGGTCGCCCACGGGAGGATTCCCCCGTTGAACCAGGTGCGGCCGGACCTGCCGGAGGCCCTCAACCGCATCGTCCTCAAGGCGTTGAGCCCGGACCCGGCGCAGCGTTACGCCTCCAGCCACGCGTTCGGGGATGCCCTGGCGGAGTTCCTGTATGCGAACCATCCCCGCTTCTCGTCCCTGAGCCTCGCGCACCTGCTGCGGGTGCTGTTCCGCGGCGACCTGCTGAACGAAGGCCGGGAGCTGGCGGTTCCGGGGGACTTCCTGGAGGAGCTCAAGGCCTGGCGCCAGCCCGTGGCGCAGGAGCGGATCCCCACGGTCCCCCACATGCGGGCCCTGAAGACGCCTCCCCCGGCCACCGCGGCGGTCCTCGTCACGCGCGAGTTCCACGAGGAGGCGCCCGCGCTGCCCACGGCCGAGGTGTCGCCGGTCCGCCGCTCCCGCGCGCCCTGGGTGGGGCTCGCGCTGGGCGGCGCGGCGCTGCTCGCGCTGGGCGGTGGCGCCTGGTGGACCCGGTTCCGGAACCCGCCGGAGGCCATCGTGAGCACGCCGCGAGCGCAGGTTCAGGAGCCGGCCCAGGAGCCGGCCCGGGACACGGCCCCGGATGCCGGAGAGAAGGAGCCCGAGCAGCCACCGCCGCCTCCGCCTCCGCCTCCGGACAATGGGTGGAATGAAACGCGGGTGGGCAAGCTGCTCAAGGACGTGTATCGCCTGGGCAGGAGCAACAAGGACCTGTCCCGGGCCGCGAAGCTGGTGCAGACCTGTGTGGACGCGCTGCCTGACAACGCGGACTGCCGGCTGGCCGCGGGCCTCACCTACGAACGGCTCCGGGCCTTCGACAAGAGCGCGCTCCACTACCAGACCTTCCTGGAGCGCGCGCCCGCCACGGACATCCGGCGGAGCGCGGTCTCGGACCGGCTGGCGGCCCTGCCGCTGCGCAAGCCGCTGGAGCCCACGCCCGCCAGCGAGGCGGAGCTGGAGTCCTCGCGGAACGCCGTCCTGATGCACCTGACCCGGGGCCAGCTGAAGGAAGCGCTCGACGCCGCCACTCAATGCGTCACGCGCCTGCCCCGCGAGCCGGAGTGTCACCTGTTGCAGGGGGACGTCCTGGCGAGGATGAACCAGGTCTCGAAGAGCGCGCGAAGCTATGAGCGCTTCCTGGCGTTCGCGCCCGAGGACCACCCCCTGCGCCCCTCCGTCCTGCGCAAGCTCGTCGAGCTGCGGACACAAGGCCCCTAGCCCGACAGGCGGGGAGCCTGCATTCAGGGTTTCGCGCGTTCCGGATAGGATGCGCGCCCCATATGGGACTGCAAGCCGGAGACACCTTCGGAAGGTATGAGCTGGTGTCCTGGCTGGGCCGGGGCGGCATGGCGGAGACGTGGCGCGCGCAGCTGATGGGCGACGCGGGCGTCACGAAGCCGGTCCTCATCAAGAAGGTCCTGCCGGAGTACGCCAACGACGAGGCCTTCATCTCCATGTTCATCAGCGAGGCGCGCATCTCCGCCACGCTGTCCCATGGCAACGTGGCGCAGGTCTTCGACTTCGGCCGAGGGGACGGCGGGTACTTCCTGGCCATGGAGTTCGTGGACGGCCAGCCGCTCCACCGCGTCCTCAAGCGCGCGGTGAAGAGCGACCTGGGCGCGATGCCCATTCCGGTGGCGGTCTTCATCGCGATGGAGATGTGCCGGGGGCTGCATTACGCGCACACGCGCACGGACAGCCGTGGCCAGCCGCTGGGCATCGTCCACCGGGACATCTCCCCGGACAACGTGCTGCTGGGCTACGAGGGCCAGGTCAAGATCGTCGACTTCGGCATCGCCAAGGCGCAGCTGCTGCGCAACTTCAAGACGGCGCCGGGCGTGGTGAAGGGCAAGTACCTCTTCTTCTCTCCGGAGCAGGCGCGCGGCGAGGACGTGGATGCCCGCACGGACGTCTGGGCCACGGGCGTCGTGCTGTATGAGTTGCTCTGCGGCAAGCTGCCGGTGGAGGGGCCGCCCCACGTGGTGATGATGCGCGTGGCGCGTGGGGAGATTCCCGCGCCGGGCCTGCTCCGGCCGGACCTTCCGCAAGAGCTGAATGACATCGTGATGAAGGCGCTGACGCCGGACCGGGAGCAGCGCTTTGAATCCAGCCACGCGTTCGGGGATGCGCTGGCGGGGTTCCTGTACTCGAACTTCCCGCGCTTCTCCGCCATGACCATCGCGCACCTGCTGCGCGTGCTGTTCCGCGGAGACCTGGCGCAGGAGGGCCGCGAGCTGTCCGTGCCGGGTTCCTTCCTGGAGGAGCTGAAGGCCTGGGGCGAGCAGGCCACGCCCGAGGAGCCCGCCACCCCGGTTCCCGTCACCCAGCGTCAGACCCGGCGCCTCCGGCCGGTCACGGCGACGACAGAGACGACAGAGCCGCGGTCCATCGTGCCGTCCCCTGGAACCCCACGCTCGCTGCTCTACGGCGTGAGCGCGGGAGGACTGCTGGCCGTGGGTGCGAGCCTGTGGCTGCTCCTGGATGCGCAGTCGCCCGGGAGCGCCGAGGGAGCCCCACCGCCCACGCCCATTCGCGCGCCCGCGCCTGTCGTGGAGCCCTCGCCGCCACCAACAGCCGACAATCCACAGTTCACGCGAGGCATGGCGTCGAAGTCGCCGATGGGGGACTCACCTGACTCCTTGAAGCTTCGCCCTGCAGTCGAGGCCCCCCTACCACTGCCCGACAAGGAGACCGCCGACGTCATGAAGATGAAGGAGGACTTCGCCCGGGCCATCCGTCTCAAGCAGTCGGAAGACGCAGCCTCTTTGAGTAAGCATTGCGTGGAGCTGTATCCCAACAACGCGGACTGCCAGGCCCTGGTGCAGCAGGTCAGCGAAAAATTCGTCAACGCACCTCCAGGCCAGGAAGCAACTGACGCGACAAGGGCATCGGAGGCGGAAATAAGGGCCTCGCTTGTGCAAATCCAGGCGCAGGTCAACGCCCTTTACAAGTCGAAAGACATGAAGGGGGCTCTTGGAGTCGCCAAGAGGTGCGTCGCCAAGGCCCCCAAGGTCCCTGAGTGCCATCTCATGCTCGGCGTCCTCTACGCGAGACTCATGGAGTTTGAGAAGTCCAAGCAGGCCTACGAAAAATTCGTGGCGCTCACGCCTGAAGGCTATCCCAAGAGAGATCGTGTCATTGAAATCCTGCGCCACGCCCAAGAACACCTCCCTGCCGCCAGCTCTCATGACTGACGATTGTTGAAATCCCTACCCACCATTCCCAGCCCAAATTGGAAGGCATTGCAGCCAGGGGTAGGATGGAATCACGCCCACCCCTCGGGCGCTCTTCCAAAGGATCCCACCATGAAGAGAAAGCTGATCACCGCGTTCCCCGAGGTTTGTTGGGCCTGCTGCGTGCGCAACATCTGCGCCGTGGACTGAGCCAGACACCCACCCGGCCCGCCACCGTACGGGCCGGGCAGTACCGTCATTCATTGCCATGGCCAGGCGGATTTGCGCATAGGATGCCATGCCCATGGCACTGCAAGCGGGGGACGCCTTCGGGCGGTATGAGTTGGTGTCCTGGCTGGGCCAGGGCGGCATGGCGGAGACGTGGCGGGCCCAGCTGGTAGGCGACGCGGGCGTGACGAAGCCGGTCCTCATCAAGAAGGTCCTGCCCGAGTACGCCAACGACGAAGCCTTCATCTCCATGTTCATCAGCGAGGCGCGCATCTCCGCCACGCTGTCCCATGGCAACGTGGCGCAGGTCTTCGACTTCGGCCGAGGGGACGGCGGGTACTTCCTGGCCATGGAGTTCGTGGACGGCCAGCCGCTCCACCGCGTCCTCAAGCGCGCGATGAAGAGCGGCATGGGCGCCCTGCCCGTGCCCATCGCCGTCTTCATCGCGATGGAGATGTGCCGGGGGCTGCACTACGCGCACACGCGCACGGACGACAGGGGACAGCCGCTGGGCATCGTCCACCGCGACATCTCCCCCGACAACGTGCTCGTCAGCTACGAGGGCCAGGTCAAGATCGTCGACTTCGGCATCGCGAAGGCGCAGCTGCTCCGGGACCTCAAGACGGAGCCCGGGGTGGTGAAGGGCAAGTACCTCTTTTTCTCCCCGGAGCAGGCGCGCGGGGAGGACGTGGATGCCCGCACGGACGTCTGGTCCACCGGCGTCGTGCTGTACGAACTGCTCTGCGGGCGGCTTCCCCTGGACGGGCCGCCCCAGGCCATAATGATGCGCCTCGCGCGCGGTGAACTCCCCCCGCTGAGCGAGTCACGGCCGGACCTGCCGGAAGCGCTCCAGCGCATCATCCTCAAGGCCTTGCATCCGGAGCGCGCCCAGCGCTTTGAATCCAGTCATGCCTTCGCGGAGGCCCTCGCGGGCTTCCTGTACGCGAACCACCCGGGCGTGTCCTCGCTGAGCCTCGCGCACCTGCTGCGGATGCTGTTTCGCGAAGACCTGCTGTCGTACGGCCGCGAGCTGTCCGTCCCAGACTCCTTCCAGGAGGAGCTGGCTTCCTGGGGCGGGCAGGCCCCGGCACTCGCGAAGAAGCCCGCGCGTCCCAGGCCGCTGCTCCATACCGGCAGGATCCCTCTCTCCGAATTCGGCCTCGCCGTGGCGGAGGAGGAGGACGCCCCTGCCGCCGTCGTGCCCACGGCGGCGTCGAAGAAATGGATGCTGGGCCTGGGCACCGCGGGCCTCGCCACCATCGGGGCCAGCTGTCTCTGGCTCCTCACCTCCACGGAAGTGCCACCCGAGCACCCGGGCGCCTCGCGCCCCATCGAGCGTCCGCCCACCGCGGTCGCCTCCCGTCCCGACGAAGCACGGCAGCCTCCAGCCGTGGCCGCGCCCGCCGCCCCGCTCGCGGCCCCGCCTCCGGAGGCCGCCTTGTCCCTCGCCGACTATCAGGACCGCATCCAGGAACGGATGCAGCAGGGAGGACTCCAGGAGGCCGTGGACCTGGCGCATCAATGCGAGACACGGTTCCCCCGTGATGGGGAATGCCAGCTCCTGCTCGGGGCGCTGTACGCGCGGCTCAATGACAGCCGCAGCAGCGTGACGCACTACCAGCGTTTCCTGGAGTACGCCCCCGGCACGCACCCCAGCCGCTCGAAGGTGGTGCGCATCCTGGACGACGCGCATGCCCTCTCGTCGGCGTCGGGCCGGGTCGTGAAGCCGGAGACCTTCGCCGACATGATGGACGCCGGCCGCACGGCCTTCCGGGACGAGAAGTTCCCGGAGGCCGCCGCCGCGTACCGGAACGCACTGGCCATGAAGCCGGGCTCGCTGGATACCAAGCTCGAGCTGGGCCTGACGCTCATCAAGCTCAAGCCCGGCACCCCGGCCGACCGCAAGCAGGCCGTGAAGCTCCTGGAGGACGTCACGCGGAGCCTTCCCACCAGCCGGAAGGCCTGGCTGGGATTGGAGACCGCCTACACCCTCACCGGCAACAAGGCCAAGGCCCGGCGCGCCCATGACCGGTACATGCGGATGTCCCCCAGGAACATGTCGAACCCCGCGAGGGCGCGAGAGATGCTCAAGAACCTCGGCCGCTAGTCCGCGCCGGACTGGAATCCCAGCCCCTCCTCCACCTCCGCGCCCGTGAGCGCACGGAAGGCCCCGTCCGCCACGTCCAGCACCACGCGTCCCACCGCTTCACGGTGCAGCGTGAGCACCGGGTGCCCCACCGCCGCGAGCATCCGCTTCACCTGGTGGTGCCGCCCCTCCGTGAGCGTGAGCTCCACCACGTCAGGCGCGCGGAGCACCGCCTCCGCTGGACGCGTGGGGCCGTCCTCCAGCGTCAATCCCTCTCGCAGCCGCGAGAGCGCCGCCTCCGTAGGCTGTCCCTCCACGCGCGCCACGTACCGCTTGGGCAGGTGCGTCCGCGGCGCGGTCGCGTGCCGCACCAGCCGTTCGTCGTTGGTGAAGAGCAGCAGCCCCGTGGTGTCCCTGTCCAACCGGCCCACCGCGTACCACTCGAAGCCCTGAAGCTCCGGGGACAGCACCGCGCGCAGTCTCTCGAAGACGGTGCCCACGCCCTCCGGATCCGAGCCGTGCACCACCGGCCCCGCGGGCTTGTGGAACATCAACACGCGCACCTGACGTGACAGCGCGCGCTCCACGCCGTCCACGCGCACCTGCGTCCCCTCCCCCACCGGCGCGAACGGCTCCCGCTCCACCCGGCCGTCCACCTCCACGCGGCGTCGCGGATCGCCTGCTCGGCTTCGGCCCGGGGCACACGCCTGCCCGGCCCAGCGCTCGCGCCAGCCAGTCCGCGCCCGGGCCCGCCGGGGTCTCCGGTCCCCTGCGCCTCGCCGCCTCCAGCCATCGCGGCGTCCGTTGCTTGCGCGCCATGCGTCCTCCCGTGTTCCACCCGCTGTATCAGATGTGTCACGCCCGGGGATTCCCCGAGCACCGCGCACATTGGAGCGAACAGGAGGGCTTCCAGGGTGCCGCCGCGCTGTTTGACTCGCCCCGGCGGCTCTGCGCATGTGCGCGGCCGTCGTGTCCACGCGCCCTCCCGAAACCGCCGATGTGCCGCCCGAGTTCGCCGC